>NZ_VPEK01000015.1:0-76013 GCF_013417145.1 Acinetobacter sp. YH16044 | reverse complement strand
TTAGAGGAATTGCCACAAGATACGATAAGCTAAAACGTAACTATCAAAGCGCTGTTGCTTTAGCTTGTATATTTATATGGTTGCCTCTTTAGCTCAATTTATCGGCTGTAAATGTCAACACACCCTAATAGCTTATATCAAATCCCTAGAAAATTTTCAATGATTCCATTAGCTACATATCAGGTGGTCACTTCGTAAAATGAGTACCTGAATTTTGTTTGGGTACTCATGGTGGAATCAGATGCTAAGCTTAAATTATTAGATCAATACAATAATCAAATGTGATTGATCGGGTGTCTTATAGGGCTTGTAGTATTTAAAAGATTTATTAACTATCTAAAGCTACTTTGATGACATCTGCAATTGTCTCAGTGTTGACACCTCTTTTTCGAGCATTCTCAGAGTGGAACCAAGTTGCTAAGTCTTTATTGCCTTTAGATGCATTGCAGCCAATACAGCACAATGCAATATTGGTTAAGGTTGTAATTCTTATATCGTTGATAATGTGTTCCCAAGACTTCTTGTTGGCTCTTTCAGTGCCAAACTTTTTGCCGCAATATACACAGCACAGGTCTCGCTCCGAGACCGCATCCTCTATGTGCTTTGGTATTCCCCATGAATTTGCCATTTTAGGTTTTCCTTATTTTAGGGCTGTAGTTGAATGAAAAAGCCTACCTTTGATAGCTCACATTCATAAAATTTAGATCTAAGCATTAAATGAAAGAGTTGTCATAACACTATATAAATGAGGGTAAAAAAAACCAGCGCTTTCGCGCTGGTTTTTTACATCCCTAACTTGCATTAGTTCAGCATCAACTTATTGAGCAGCCTCAAGAGCAGCATTTAAAGTTGCGCTTGGACGCATTACAGCATTTACTTTTGCTGTATCTACAGCGTAGTAACCACCGATGTCCGCGGCTTTACCTTGAACTTCAGCAAGTTCTGCAACGATTTTTTCTTCGTTTTCAGCAAGTGCTTGAGCAAGAGGAGCGAATTTCGCTTTAAGCTCTGCATCTTCGTCTTGCGCAGCAAGTTCTTCAGCCCAGTATTTAGCAAGGTAGAAGTGGCTGCCACGGTTGTCAAGTTCGCCAGTACGACGTGATGGAGACTTGTCATTGTCAAGCAATTTACCAGTCGCAGCATCAAGTGTATTTGCAAGAAGTTTAGCTTTCGCGTTGTCTTCTTTGATGCCCATTTCTTCAAGAGAAACAGCAAGTGCCAAGAACTCACCTAAAGAATCCCAACGTAAGTGGTTTTCTTCTACAAGTTGTTGTACGTGTTTAGGCGCAGAACCACCCGCACCAGTTTCGTACATGCCGCCACCAGCCATTAGAGGCACGATAGAAAGCATTTTCGCAGAAGTACCCAATTCCATAATCGGGAACAAGTCTGTTAGGTAGTCACGTAGGATGTTACCAGTTACAGAAATTGTATCTAGGCCACGAGCAACACGTTCAAGTGTATAACGCATAGCACGTACTTGAGACATGATTTGAATGTCTAAACCAGTAGTGTCGTGCTCTTTCAAGTAAGTTTGAACTTTCTTGATGAGTTCGTTTTCGTGTGGACGGTACGGGTCAAGCCAGAAGATCGCAGGCATTCCTGAGTTGCGTGCACGAGTCACAGCAAGTTTCACCCAGTCACGGATTGGAGCGTCTTTCACTTGGCACATACGCCAGATATCGCCTTCTTCCACGTTTTGTGACATCAACACTTCACCAGTTTCTAGGTCGGTGATGTTTGCAACACCCGCTTCAGCGATTTCGAAAGTTTTGTCGTGTGAGCCGTATTCTTCAGCTTTTTGCGCCATCAAACCAACATTAGGTACAGTACCCATAGTGCGTGGGTCAAAGTTACCATTCCATTTACAGAAATTGATCATTTCTTGGTAGATACGCGCGAAAGTAGATTCAGGCATTACAGCTTTACAGTCGTACTGTTTGCCGTCAGCACCCCACATTTTACCGCCACCACGGATCATTGCAGGCATAGATGCATCTACAATTACGTCATTAGGTGAGTGGAAGTTAGTGATACCTTTTGCAGAATCAACCATTGCAAGTGCAGGACGGTGTTCTTGGCAAGCGTGTAAGTCAGCAATGATTTCTTCACGAAGAGAAGTCGGAAGAGTTTCAATTTTTTCGTAAAGACCAGACATACCGTTGTTGATGTTAATACCTAACTCATCAAACAATTTGCCGTGTTTTTCGAATGCATCTTTGTAGTAAATCTTCACACAGTGACCGAAAACGATTGGGTGAGACACCTTCATCATGGTCGCTTTTACGTGTAGAGAGAACAAAATGCCTGCTTCTTTACAATCATCTAATTCTTTTTCATAGAAGTCGCAAAGTGCTTTTTTGCTCATGAACATTGAGTCGATGATTTCGCCGTCTTGAAGCGCAACTTTAGGCTTAAGAACAATAGTTTCACCAGACTTAGTGATCAATTCCATTTTTACATTGCGAGCGCGGTCTAAAGTCATAGACTTTTCGCCGTGGTAGAAGTCACCTTCGTCCATGTGAGAAACGTGAGTTTGTGACCACTGTTTCCATTCGCTCATAGAGTGCGGATGTTTCTTCGCGTAATTTTTTACTGCAGTAGGCGCACGACGGTCAGAGTTACCTTCACGAAGTACAGGATTTACAGCAGAACCTAGGCATTTGCTATAACGTGCCTTGATTTCTTTTTCTTCCTCAGTCGCTGGGTTTTCTGGATAGTTCGGAATTGCAAAACCTTTAGACTGTAATTCTTTAATGCAAGCAGTTAATTGGCCAACTGAAGCACTGATGTTCGGAAGTTTGATAATGTTTGTGCTTGGATCTTGGGTTAATTGTCCAAGCTCTGCCAAGTTATTTGGCACCTTTTGTTCTTCGCTTAGGTAGTCTGAAAATTCAGCGAGTACACGTGCTGCAACTGAGATATCGCGTTTAACGATTTCAACGCCAGCAGGTTTAGTAAAGGTTTCAATGATCGGCAGCAGAGAGTAAGTCGCCAATAATGGCGCCTCGTCGGTCAGTGTGTAGATGATAGTTGACTTTCCACCAGCCATATATAGCCCCTTGCTTTAGATTGTGTCTTTGAGGTCCGAGCTTGTGGCTCGCCTCTATGAACCGATTTGCTTAAATAAAACTATGAAAGTATCGGGGTTCATTGCTTTTCAGTCAACGCAAGATCCTGTGATGTGGTCATTTCGTAGAAAAATGATACAAAAGAAGTGCAGTTTGACGCCCAATTTTAGCGCAAAACCGAGAAGGGGAATATTGAAAGCTTGTTATTCATAGCTTAAAGCTATTGAACTATTAAATTTATATCATTTTTTTGGGGCTGATCTGTTCTTTATGGCTCGTTCAAGTTTTAGTTGTAAAGCAAAGCGTTTGATAGGTCAAACCGAATGCCTTAACTTTTAGGTGTAGATTTGGTGCGGAAGTTCGAAAATTAGTCAGGATTGGGGACTTTATTAAAGAACGACGTGAGTTTGATGCCCCGTTTGACTTTGAAAGGTCGCGGAATGTTTATGCGATAACTTATATATCTGATGAATAAGGCATGGCACTTTTTCAGCTTCAGTCATTTGGGTGAATGAGTTCATGTGCATTAGAAGCATGAAACGAATCTTTAGCTCAGTTTAATAAAGTAAAAGCGAGCAAGTATGGTTTAATGCTCAAATGACACACACAACTGATAAAAACTAATAAATTAGTCTAATAGAAAGGATTAATAATAGATTCATTTAGTGTAGCTGACTGAAACGAGCATCCTGATGAGTAATCTGGTCATAGAATAGTCATAAAACTCACTATTTTTTGTGATGTATTTAAAGAAAATTAAACCCAGTTTTTTAGGTCTTATGTAAATGAATATTTCTTTTGGTCATGTTTTTAGTTTGAATAAAACGCGAAAAGTGCGATTTAAAATAAACAGTCAATAAAATTTAAATTAATTTAAGTTTCTAATTTTATTGTTTTAATTTTTGTTTTACCTTTAATGTTATGTTCTTTATAGATATTTTTATTTTCTAATTGGATGAAAGTTCGATTAAATAGCGTATTCGTAAATAATGTTTGTCTTTTTGTTGGGTTTTGTTATTGAGTGTTTGGGCTATTTTTGCTATTAATCTTGAACATAACAGTTGGTTTTTATCTTTAAGATAAACCCTGAGGAGAGCAACGGGATGGCTTTACGTTTACTGGATATTGGTACACAAACCGAATTATTAACTTCCTGTCGTTTGTCTTTATTGATGGGGGTTTATACGGACGACAACCGCATTGCAGAATTTTTAAAGTTCGCGCGTGGTATTGTGCAAGTCGATAACGCTGTCCTAACGTTCAAAAATGAGCCTTATATCTGGTATGCCTCAGAGCACACATTTAAAGCCTTTTTGGCCGAAGCCGATGATGATCGCCTCGATCAGTTTTTTGCTGAACAGTCCCGTATAGATCACGATGCTGAAAATTACCAAGCTTACTGTGACTATATGCAGGAACTGGGTTTAGGGCATCGGCGTTTAGTGGCATTCGATTTAAAATATAATCAGGATTCAATTGGTAAAGTAATTTTGTTTGATGATCAAGTCACTGCATTTGAAGCTAAACAATTAAAGATTGTCGAAGAATTTGTACAAAGTCTAGTCAATATCATTCAACTCCGCGTTGAAAATGCCGAATTAAAAGAAGCCTATGAACAGCAGTCGGCACTCAATTTTAGTAAAACTAAATTTTTCCAAATTATTGCTCATGATTTACGAGCGCCTTTTCATGGTCTACTGGGCTTTTCTGAAGTTTTGGCGCAGGAGCGCAGTACCTTAGATGATTCAAGTGTGCAAAATATTGCAGACTATTTATATGACACCACACAGTCGACGTATAACCTCTTAGAAAGCTTATTGAACTGGGCTATGGCAGAAGGTGGTCGCTTTGTTTATCACCCGATTAATTTTGATTTGCATCAGTCTGCAAAAATTGTGAGTGATGTCTTAAATAGCTTGGCCGTGAAGAAAAATATCCGACTGATCAATGCCGTGCCTGAAGGCATTAAAGTCAATGCAGATATCAATATGATCACATCAGTGATGCAAAATTTGGTGTCAAATGCATTGAAATTTACTCATACCGATGGACGAGGTGTGGTGACGATTTCTGCCGAACAAGATGGTGAACGGATTTTATTCACCATTCAAGATACGGGATTGGGTATGACCCAAACTCAGATTGATGATTTATTTCAGCAAAAACTGACGGTTAGTATTAAAGGTACGGCAGGAGAACGTGGTACGGGGTTGGGTTTAGTCCTTTGTAAACGTTTTGTGGACTTAAATCAGGGTGAAATTGTGGTGAACTCGAAAGAAGGTGAAGGCACACAATTTAAAGTCTGGTTGCCACAGGCGACGAGCCTGCATCAAACCCTAAATACCGAGAGCAGCAGTGCACAGAAAGATGCGACCTTAAGTGAACTTTAATGCGCATCTATTGGTATAAAAGCCTAAAAATACTTTTCCCTAAGCGTTATCAACTGTTATAACTAGAAAAAAATCACGCTAGGGTTTGTGAAATGAATGCGGAGCAATTGCAGAAAACATTACGTGCCAGTCAATATGCTGAACAGGTGCTCGGAATCCATCAGGCCAGTTTAGAACAAGACTATGCAATTGATCAGTTTCAAACCTCGCTGAGTACGGCACAAATTCAACATTTTGTCGCAAGCAGCCTCGCTGAAATTCAAGATGAAAATAGCTGGATGCGTGCAATTCGTGTGCTGCGCGCACGCCTCATGTTTCGTTGGATTTGGCAAGATGCCAATCAACTCACCGATGTCGTCACCTTAACTCGAGAGCTTTCAGACTTTGCCGATGCGTCCATCTGTGCGGCAAAAGATTTTGCGCTGAATCCGTTGATTGCGAAATATGGCGAACCGCTAGGCTATAAGGGGAAAGTTCAAGACCTAATTGTGGTTGCCATGGGAAAACTTGGTGCACAGGAACTTAATCTTTCAAGTGATATTGATCTTATATTTGCCTTTGATGAACAAGGCGAAACCAACGGTCGAAAATGTATCGATGTACAACAGTTCTGTATTTTATGGGGACAAAAATTAATTTACCTGCTTGACCATATTACTGCAGACGGCTTTGTCTTCCGTGTAGATATGCGTCTACGCCCATGGGGTGATGGTTCTGCCTTGGCAATCAGTCATGCGGCATTAGAAAAATACTTAAGCCAGCATGGCCGAGAATGGGAACGCTATGCCTGGATTAAGGCACGTATCGTCACGGGCGGTAAAGAAGGCGCCGAGTTACTGGAAATGACCCGACCTTTCGTCTTCCGAAAATATGTCGATTACACCGCTTTCGAAGCCATGCGTGAAATGAAAGCCATGATCGAACGTGAAGTGCTACGTCGTAATATCGAAGATGACATTAAACTCGGTGCAGGCGGAATTCGTGAAGTAGAGTTTATTGTTCAAGTTTTTCAGCTCATCTATGGAGGTTCAAAACTCGAGCTGCAAGACCGTCAATGTTTAGTGAGTCTGCATCATTTAGGCGAAGTCGGATTATTAGAAAAAACCGCAGTTGCTGATTTAGAAGATGCGTATTTATTTTTACGTCGTATTGAACATGCGATTCAAGCACTCAATGATCAGCAAACCCAATCGTTGCCACATGAGCCTGAACCTCGCCAACGTATCTTAGATACTTTAGGTTTTGCGACCTGGGATGATTTTTTGCATGTGCTCAATCAGAAACGCGCCAAAGTCATTTACCAATTTGAACATCTTATTAAAGAAAAAGAACCCGATCCGTTATTGGAAAGTTTTAGTCATTTAGAAGCCCAGTTGAACGATGTTCTAGATGATGATGCCAAAAATTTAATTCACGAATTTTGGTATGGGCATGCGCTGAAAAAATTACCTGCCAAAGCAGTACAGCGTTTAAAAACTTTTTGGCCACATCTCATTGAGGCGATATTACAGTCCGATAAACCTCAGGTGGCCTTACTACGTCTCATGCCTTTGGTGGAGTCGGTGCTGCGCCGTACGGTCTATTTGGTGATGCTGATTGAGAGCAAAGGGGCATTACAACGATTAGTGAAAATGGCAACAGTGAGTCCTTGGATCTGCGAAGAATTGACGCATTATCCCGTGCTGTTGGATGAGTTTTTATCGATGGATTTTGAGCTGCCAAAGCGTAAAGATTTAGAAGACTCTCTACGTCAACAACTGCTTCGAATTGAAATTGATCAAGTTGAAGATCAGATGCGTGTTCTTAGATTGTTTAAAAAATCCAATGTCTTAGCGGTTGCTGCTAGTGATGTTTTGGCAGAAAGTCCGTTGATGAAAGTGTCGGATGCATTGACCGATATTGCTGAAGTGTCGGTGAATGCAACCTTGCATTTGGCATATCAAATTGTTGCCAAAAAACATGGCTATCCAATCGATGCAGAAGGGCAACGTTGTTCGATTGATCACACGGCTTTTGCGGTAATTGGCTATGGCAAGGTGGGTGGCATCGAGCTAGGTTATGGTTCGGACTTGGATTTGGTGTTTATTCACTATATGGACGAACAAGCCGATACCGATGGACAGAAACCAATTAGTGGCTTTGAATTTGCCATGCGGGTTGCACAAAAATTTATGTCCTTAATGACTACGCAAACCCTAGATGGTCGAGTGTATGAAGTGGACACACGTTTGCGACCTTCGGGAGAGGCGGGGTTATTGGTGACCAGCTTAAAAGCTTTTGAGCAATATCAACATAAAAATGCTTGGGTCTGGGAGCATCAAGCTTTGGTACGTGCCAGAACCATTGCAGGCGAGCACAGTTTACGGATTGAAATTGAAAACTTGCGCTGCAATATTTTGACTCAGCCACGAGATGAGAGCAATGTTCGTGCAGAAGTGCTCAAAATGCGCCAAAAAATGAAAGACCATCTAGGTTCTTCTAAAGAGCAGCAAAAAGATGGAATTTTTCATTTAAAACAAGATGCAGGTGGTATCGTTGACATCGAATTTATGGCACAGTATGCAGTATTAGCATGGAGTGGGTCGAATCCCGATCTCGCCCATTACTCTGACAACGTACGAATCCTTGAGGATGCCGCAAGAACGGATTGCTTATCCAGCGCCGATGCGACAGCATTGATTCAAGCTTATCTCCGTGAACGAGCCGAGAGCCACCGTTTAGCACTTGCGAATCAATCCATGCAAGTTTCAGCTGACGATTGGCACGATACCCGAGTGGTCGTTTGCAAGCTATGGCAAAGATTAATTGATCCAACTGCAACGTTTGCATTGGATAAAAATGACTGTGTATAAAAATTTGGAGTGTGTGCCATGAACTTGGCTGATCGTGATGGTTTTATTTGGCAAGATGGACAATTGGTTGACTGGCGTGAGGCGAAAACTCACGTATTAACACATACATTGCATTACAGCATGGGTGTGTTTGAAGGCGTCCGTGCTTATGAAACTCCGAATGGAACGGCTATTTTCCGTTTAAAAGAACACACTAAGCGTTTATTAAATTCTGCAAAAATTTATCAAATGAAAGTCCCATTTGATCATGCAGCATTAGAACAAGCTCAAATTGATGTGGTTCGTGAAAACAAGTTGGCTTCTTGCTACCTACGTCCAATTATTTTTATTGGTTCAGAAAAATTAGGTATTGCAGCAACTGATAATACAATTCATGCCGTTGTTGCTGCATGGAGCTGGGGTGCTTACCTTGGTGATGAAGCGATGGCGAAGGGTATTCGTGTTAAAACGTCTTCATTTACGCACCATCATCCAAACGTGACCATGTGTAAAGCAAAAGCATCTGGTAACTATACTTTGTCCATTCTTGCACACCAAGAAGTGGCGCATGCAGGCTATGACGAAGCAATGTTACTCGACCCACAAGGTTATGTATGTCAAGGTTCAGGCGAAAATGTATTCTTAGTTCGTGATGGCGTGATTCATACTCCTGACATCGCGGGTGGTGCACTTGATGGTATTACCCGTCAAACCATTATTACAATTGCGAAAGACCTTGGTTTTGAAGTGGTTGAACGTCGTATTACACGTGACGAATTCTATATCGCTGATGAAGCATTCTTCACAGGTACTGCTGCTGAAGTGACGCCAATCCGTGAATATGATGACCGTCAAATTGGTGAAGGTTGTCGTGGTCCAATCACTGAGCAAATCCAAACTGCATTCTTTAATGCGGTTCAGGGTAAAGACCCTAAATATGCGCACTGGTTAACTTACGTAAAATAAGCTGATCGGTTAAGATGAAAAGGCGAAACTAAGTTTCGCCTTTTTTATTGGCTTGAAGACATTGAATTTTTGGGAAAGTGACTATGCATATTGTTTATGTCAGTGATGGTAAAGCAGGACATCGCTCACAAGCTTTGGGTTTATTTAAAGCCATGCAGCGCCAATCTCAGGAAGCAGTCACTTTTCAAGAAATTTCAATTGATGATTTGCCTATAGTGACACTTATTTCTGCGCTATTTAGCCATCAGCTTCATGCCGTAGAACACGAGCCAACTTATATTTTTGGCGTCGGCAGCCATACACATTTTCGAGTATGGCTGTTGGGCAAAGTGTATAACAAAGCCAAAACCATTATTTTAATGAAGCCAAGCTTGCCGTTTGCATGGTTTGATTATGCGGTGATTCCACAGCACGATGGTATTCAAGCATCAAATAAAGTACTAACGACACAAGGTGCGTTAAATCCTATTGTAAATGAAGAACGGCATCAACATGGTCGAATCCTAATCGCTTTGGGTGGTTCTTCAAAACGCCATCAGTGGAATGCAGCTAAAGTACTTCATGCAATTGAACAGATAGTCGAGCTGAATCCAAATTCAGAAATCATTTTGACCACTTCACGGCGCACACCAAAAGCGTTTTTAGTAGAATTAAAGCAGTTAAAGAATATTGAAAAAGTACAGATTTTCCCAGTTGAAGTCACTCCGCAAGGTTGGATTTTCGAAGAAATGCAAAAAGCCGAAGCGGTTTGGGTAACTGAAGATAGTGTTTCAATGATTTACGAGGCTCTCACCGCGGGTTGTAAAGTCGGGGTGATTGAAGTGGATCGGTTGAAGGAAGATCGGATTACCAAGTCTGTAGATGAAATTTTAAAACAAGGTTTGGTGTCGTTACAGACCACTTTAACTGATTTGAATCTCGCTACCGAATTTAAAGAAACTGACCGTATCGCCAAAAAGATTGTACTCGGTCCCTAAAGTATAGATAATACCCGACGAAAAATTTCTACCAACATTTCAGTCTAACTAGACAATGTTTGAATAATATTAAAGGGTTGTCAGGTCATGCTAAAAACCTATTTGTTTCCGCTTTTACTTTCGATTGGGTTTTGTATTGGCTTAGGTTTTTGGGACTATTTATCTGAAATCAAAGATGCTCCTTTATTCTTTGTTTTGGTTCTTTCGAGTACGTTTTTTTTCATTGCTGTAAAACAATTACATAGTCGTATTTTTAAGTACATTTTCCTTGCGCTGTTTTTTGTCATTAGCTTGTATATTGCAAGTGGGACGGGGTTCTTACAAGGGCACATGTCTTTGGGAATCGTGGCATCGATGTTCCAAAGCAATACCAATGAAGCCTTTGAATTTTTATCTGTAGTTAATCCTAAATATATTGTTTTTGCCTTAATTATTTTTTTAAGTCTCTGTTTTTATATTTTATTTTTTAATCAAGCTAATCAGGGAAATTATCGCAAGCTGATTTTGGCACTTATCTTTATTGCTAACGGCGTCAGTGTGTTTGGTGTTCAAACTGCACTGGCGACGGTTAAATATAAACAAGAAGAGGCCAAGCTCCTTGAAGATAATGTGCAAGATGTCGATTGGCAAATTCAGCAGGTGAATGCTAGCTATGATAATCAAGTGATTATCATTGGTGAGAGTGTTCAGCGAGATCATTTATCACTTTACGGTGCGAAAGAAGATACCACGCCTTTTTTAAATCAGATGCCACTAGATGTTGTAGATCATTACATCGCGACAGCACCAAATACGGTAACCAGTCTGACTCGAACGCTGACTTTGGTCGATCAAAACCGTGAACCTCAAATTGCAAAAAATGTGGTGACGCTTGCAAAACAAGCTGGCTATAACACCATGTGGATTTCAAATCAGGGATTTATGGGGAAAAATGATACGGCAATTTCTAAAATTGCGATTCATGCCGATCATCAGTTTTTTCTGAAAAGTGGTAACTATATGTCGAGTAATATTGATGACGACAAATTGGTCGAAATATTACAGGCCCAGTTAAAAAAATATGCTAATCAAAAAAATGTAATTTTTATTCATATGATGGGTTCACATCCGGATGCTTGTGAACGTCTGTTTAAGGCACCACGTATGTATGCGAATAAACCTGAAACGATTAATTGTTATTTATCTTCGATCAATAAGTTGGATCACTTTATAGAACAGATATATACCTCTTTGAAGGCTGATCAGCGTAGTTTCAGTGTGACCTATTTTTCTGATCATGGTATGACCGTGGATGAAGATTCATATCATGTAGATAATGATTTTAAAGATAATTATCAGGTTCCATTTTTTGTATTACGTAGCGATGCGCAGGCCAAAAACTACTATAACAAGACTGTGAGTGCCTATGATTATATGCATATTTATGCAGATTTATTGGGGGTGAAAACACCATTATTAGATCCTAAAAAATCGTTGGCGAATATCGAAGATAATCAAAATGTCACCGTTTTTGATTGGGATGATTATGTTTCTTATAAAGATTTAGAAGAAGGGCATATGAGGTGAATTATAATTTTGAAAAAATCATTAAATTGAAAGTTCTTTTATTTTAAAGTAGGGAATTTTACATATAAATTTCTATGAAATTTTAATGGATTATTCTGTAAAATAGTCTAGTTAGATTATTTATGAAGATTTTTAAAGTCTGCAACTTGATATTGGCTTACTATTATAGAGTTAGTTTATGAAAATATTACATATTAATAATTTTGCATTTAAAAAATCAGGTGCAGAATTTTATAATACTGATCGAAAAATATCAGCAGGCTTAATTTTAAATGGCCATCATGTTTATGACTTCTCTTTTCATGATATGGCTTATTATGGCACCATTTGGCGCACTAAAAAAGTTGGTAAAAAATGGGCAAATCAAGAAGTATTAAAAGTTGTAAAAAATTTTGAACCAGATTTAATCCTAATAGGCCATTCATCATTATTGAGTACGGAAACGTTAAAACAAGTTAAAGCACAATATCCCAAAACGAAAGTAGCATTTTGGTATGTTGATTGGATTTGCGTAGATAAGAAAGCGAATTTTATTAAAGAATGGTCGCCTTATTTAGATTGTATTTTTGTCACCACAAGTGGTGAGTTATTAAAGACTTTAGGAAATGGCAATAAAGTGGCTTATATGCCAAATATGAGTCTGGATGCTGTTGATAGTCTAAAAAATTTTGAAAAAAATGAATTTGTGAATGAATTGGTCTTTTGTGGTTCATCTTCTGATGTGGAACGTACTCAATTTATTCGTAGTTTGCAACAAAAAATTAAACATATTCCTACACGTTATTGCGGTTTTGATGAAGATCCAAAAGTTTTTGGTGCGGAATATTTTAAAGTTTTAAGTCAATCCCGTATGGGCTTAAACTATTCACGTGCGAATTCATTAGATTTATATACATCAGATCGTATTACACAACTGACAGGTAATGGGTTATTGACCTTCACACCTCATATTCCTGGATTTGAGACGTTATTTTCAGATAAAGAAGTGGTGTATTTTAGTGATGTTGATGATTTAGCAAATAAGGTTCAATATTATGTGAATCATCCCGAGGAAGCAAAAGTGATTGCTGAAGCTGGTTGGAACAGAACGCATTCTAGCTATAGTTCAAAACGTGTCACAAAGTTCATGTTAGAGACTATTTTCTCACAGCCTTATACCGAAGACTATGAATGGAAGGATCATGTTTTCAGTTGCTAAGTTAGAGTCAGCAGAGTATTTGGGGGCGGGAGCAAATCGTTATTGCGTGATTTCACCTTCCGATCCTCAGGTGTGTTTAAAAATAGATTTACCTCCAGAACAACGTCAAATTAAGAATTTTCGCCAAAAAATCCAACGCTTTTTAAGCGCTCATTTTTATCGGTTTAATGAAAATTACATTGAATGGAGTGCATATCAGCGTTTAAAAAGACGTATTGATGAGCATGAATTACATCAATTTATTGCCTCTTGTTTGAAGTTAGAAGTTGTTCATGCACAACTAATTCTTAGTTGTGAGTTAATTCGGGATGAGCAAGGTGAGGTATCGCTTAGTCTTCATCATTATCTCAAGCATCAAATACCATTGAATATAGAGGCTGTATGTCACTCGATTGATCAGTTAACGGATTGGCTAATTCAACATAATATTCCACTATTTGATTTAAACTCGGGTAATTTAGTTGTTCAACATCATCGAGGTGGGCTTAGATTAAAATGTATTGATGTTAAATCAACATTAAAGAGTAAGGAGATTATTCCATGGTCTTATTGGTCTGATTTCTTAATGCATAAAAAACTTCGTCGCCGTGCAGAGCGTCTCAAGCAGTTGATACAAAAAAATATGAAGTCGGAGTAATCATGAAAATTGTACAGGTCATGGCAACGAATGGTGGTATGGGGGGGTTGGAAAAACATACATTAGATTTATGTCGTGGATTGGCGCAAAGTCATGAAGTTCATTTAATTGCAGATCGTTCCTATCAACAAAAACTAAGTGGTCATATCACACTACATCCATTTGATTTTTCTAGAAGTCGCTGGAATCCGTTTCTCATTTATGCGTTAGTTAAACAAATAAAGCAACTTCAACCAGACGTTTTACATGTTCAGGCAAGTAAAGCAGCAAGTATTTTAGCACCGTGGTTAAAGCAGTTTTCTTGTAAAAAGATTGTCACCGTACATGGGATGAAAAGTAATTTAAAACCATTCATGGCGTTTGATGACATCATTGCTGTGAGTGGGAAAATTAAAGCAAAATTTCCGATTTCAAAATCAGTTCATGTGATTTGGAATGGTGTAGATCAAGATATTAATCAAATTAATAATAAAGTGAAATGTGAAAATCAGCCTACCATTGCCTTGGCGATTGGTAGATTGGAAACAGTGAAAGGCTTTCATATCCTGATTGATGCTTGGAAAAATATCAATGCTGAATTATGGATTGTAGGGGATGGGACTCAGTACCAATCGCTGAAAACTCAGATCGACCAACTTAACTTAAATGATCGTGTAAAACTATTGGGTTTTCGGTCAGATATTTCTGATTTACTTGCTCAGGTAGATTGCTTCGTAATTTCTTCTTTAAAAGAAGGTGGTCCTATTACTTTGGCTGAAGCTCTATTGAGTCACGTACCAACTCTATCGACTGATGTTGGGATGGTGCCTGACTTTATTGATGGGCAGTTTATCTGTGAACCGAATTCGAGTGAACAGATGGCGAACTTGATATCGAGGGAATTAAAACCTAGAGCTGAAATGCTCCCTCTATTCGAAGCAGCATTTATAAAAGCAGAGCAAAACCTAAAATTTGAATCAATGTTGCAGCAAACTGAAAATTTGTATCAAAATTAAGTTAAAGTTTTTTAGGGGTTTCACGAATTGCGTCTATCACAATATGTTGGTTAAAAATATTAAAGGTATGACAGCCATTATCATTCGGGTGCCACTCACTATCTAATTTCATCCAAAATTTCTCTTCGTAGTGTTCTGGAGAAAGTTTTGTAACTTCATTGAGGTCTAAGCTGCCACCATAGCGTTTCAGAGAGTCCTGTGATGGGCGGACTAATTTATTGTTGATCATGCTCAAGTGACCACCTGGGCGATATTGCACAATGCCTTTTTTAACTGGGTTTTGAGGATGTGGTTGCCAATCACTACTCAGTAGATTCTCACTGTAAAAAATATGGAGTTCATTACCATATTTTTTTGATTTTTGATTTTTAATCGCGGTAAATAGATACCACATTCCATTTTGATAATACGGTGTAGTATCTGCAGCATTTATATGACTTATTAATGTACGATCAAATTCCCAAGAATATGGAAAATTTGTACATTTCCATAACTCGATACTTTTGTTGGCTGCACTTTCAGGAATCATATACCACGTATCTTCGTGTTTGAATACACAGGGGTAAGAGAGATGATAAGAACATTGAATAATTGGAGTAGGTGGACTGTATTGACCGTCCTGAAAAACTTCCATGACAGATAAATAACCAACAGGATGCTCAGGTGAAACTTCTTCAATAAAAATATATGTACGTCCATTTTCTTCTACAATAAATGGATCGGCATAAACGTGCCCTTCAGGTGCATAAATTTCATGTAAGGATAGAATTTGCTGGGGTTCAAAAGGCAACTGTAGTTGGCCAAAGCGTAGGTACCATCTAGAGTTAAATTTTAACTCTCTTTTTTTTTGTAGAAATGAAAACCATTTTTTAACAATAAACCGCATATATAACTCTATTTTTAATTAAGATTCTCTAACAATTGAATAGTTAGACATACAAATGATATGATTTAGCTATCAATTTAGCATTTATTTTTAATCAGTTCATGAAAAAATATGTGATTTCTATCGAGAAAGAAAATAGTGAACGACTAGTAGATTTTTTTAAGCAAAGAATATTTAGAAATTCAAGTTCATTTAATAAAATTGGGGTAGTTGGTAAAAAATTAACAGTTGATGAGTATTTTCATTTGGGGGTATTAGGAAAAAGTAGACCTTTAACGCCAGGTGAATTAGGTTGTACACTGTCTCATTTAAAAGCTTATCAAGACTTTTTAGATACAGATGCTAATTTGGCATTTGTATTTGAAGATGATGCAATTTCACTATTAAGTGAGATTGATTTTGATGAGTTCTATTCACATATAGAAAAATTGAGCTTAAATTCTACATTTTTTCTTAGCTTAGGTGGTATTCAACTCAGTTGTGCTAAAAATGTGTATGGTAGATTTATTGAGCAAAAAATATTTGAGCGAAATATATTAAAGATCCATCCTTTATTTATTGAAAATATGACCTCTACATATGCTTATGTTTTAGATCGTAAGATGGCTGAAATTTTACTCCAATATCACAAATCACCCAAATTATGTGATCAATGGGGAGGGGTGATTGTAAAATATCCATATGTAAATTTTTATGCCTCTTACCTTTTTGATCATCCGCCTCTAATAGATGCAGTTACAGATAGTTATTTACAAAAGGAAAGAGAACAGATTCAGTTAATAAAAAATAAGAAAAAAAGTTATGTTAAAAAATATAAAAAGAAAGTTCTGAAAATATTCTTAAGTAAGTATAAATGATTGAATACGAATAATTTATTCTGTTTTTATAAAATTATATCCTACTTTATTTCTAAATAAAATTTCATGTAAATATAAAGTAGGTCAAATTTTTAGTTAACAGTTTATAAAATTTCTATACTATTTAATTTTTTAAAAGAGACTTTAGAGTGTTTTAAGAGTCCTTTTCCGCATTACCCTTTAACACCATGTAAATCAAACCTACAAAAATTAATAATGCACCTGCAAGGCTGCTGACACAGAATAGAACAATGCGGTTATAGGTAGTTAAGTTAAATAATTCGTTGGCTAAAATGTAGCGCATGAACAACCATTGTACGACAGAAAAAACAATCAACACGATTGCACGACGACGGACTTCAGGACGCATAGCCATAGGAGAATCACTTAAAGTGGAAATTGAGGATATTATGCCACTGTCGATAATCGATCTCAATTCAATAAGATTAATTCAAGCCTGTGGAACACAACTCTAAAGGTTGAGATGTTCTTAGATCACCTTTATTTGCGGTATATATTGATATTGCCAAAGCAGACCCGAAAGCGCTTATAAGACCAGATATACTGTTCTGGTGCTTGGTTAATGATGTCTTGCATCGCGATGTTCAGTGCGTCGACAGAACATTGTAAGTCTTTAGATAAAATCTCGTCTGATAAGGTTTGGCAATGCACATCAAAGTACTGTAGGTTAGGTTGTCGGATACAACTTAATCCAATGACATTGCATTGGGTTTTTGCAGCAAGTTTTGAAACAAGTGTGATCGATAAAGTATTTTGCCCAAAAAAATTGGAATAAATGCCGCCTGAAGGCTTTGGTAAATGATCAGGTAAAATGACCGTCAGACCACCTTGTTTCAAATGTTTAAAAATGGCACGGATCCCTGTTTCATCTGTCGGGACTAGGGTTGCATTAAACTTCTCACGTGCTTCTAACAGATACCGATTGATTCCTTTATTTTTATTTGGTTTATACATAATCATGGGTTCTGTATACAGATTCAGCCATGCATTGAGTAATTCCCAACAGCCAAAATGCGGAACCACAACAATGACACCTTTTTTATTCGCAAGTGCTTCAGTGAGGATATTTTCACCATAAATATTTTTCAGTAAGCTCAGGCTATAACTTGGTGGCATACCCCAACATTTAATAAATTCAATATAGGTCAGGCATTGGCTGCGGATACTTTGACTGACGAGCTGTCTCTTCGCTGTCGCTGACATATCTGGGTAGGCCAGTTGAATATTGATGCTAGTGATACGTTTGATTGATGAGTTAAACAGGTCAAGAATAAACGCGATCATCAAGGCGAAGTTTTGTAACAGCCAAAGTGGCAATAGCGCGATGATTTTGAATATAAAGTACATGGATCACAAGGTCTCAAAATTGACAGCATGGAATAAAATAAATTTTGCCAAGAGACCGGACTTATTCAGTGAAAAGTACAAAAAGATCTGAATCTAAAAACAAAATAATTGGAAGTGGAAAATTGAGCTATCCATTGCCCAAAGGATGTAGTGCAACATCATAACGCAGTTGAATCATTTTGATATTAGCAAAGTCAATCAAATCTTTAATTTATGTTTTGTAGGTTTTCAACGACCTTTTGTTGATCGAAATAAAAAACCCTGCATAGCGCAGGGTTTTTTTAACAGGTGAGACTAAATATTATTTAGCTTCTTCTGCTTTGGGTTTTTCACGTAAACGGATACCAAGGTCACGTAATTGGTTCGCTTCAACTGGCGCAGGCGCTTGAGTTAAAGGACATTCCGCAGTCTTTGTTTTCGGGAATGCAATCACGTCACGGATAGAAGATGCACCAGTCATCAACATCACTAAACGGTCAAGACCGAATGCCAAACCACCGTGAGGAGGTGCACCGAATTTCAAGGCGTTAAGCAAGAAGCTGAATTTCTCTTCTGCTTCTTCTTCAGAAATACCAAGCGCTTCAAAGATCGCTTTTTGCATTTCTAGATTGAAGATACGTAATGAACCACCACCGATTTCAGTACCGTTCAATACCATATCGTAAGCAACAGAAAGTGCAGCACCTGGGTTGTTCTTCACTTCTTCAACGCTTGATTTTGGCAGCGTGAATGGGTGATGAACAGACGTCCATTTACCGTCATCAGTTTCTTCGAACATTGGGAAGTCAACAACCCAAAGTGGCGCCCACTCGCAAGTTGCAAGTTTCATGTCGTGACCGACTTTAATACGTAAAGCACCCATCGCATCGTTTACGATTTTCGCTTTATCTGCACCGAAGAATACGATATCGCCATTTTCAGCGCCAACACGTTTCAATAGATCAAGCACGATTGGCTCGATGAATTTAACGATTGGAGATTGAAGACCTTCAATACCTTTTTCAAGTTCGTTGACTTTGATGTAAGCCAAGCCTTTCGCGCCATAAATGCCAACGAATTTAGTGTATTCGTCAATTTGGCTACGTGGAAGCGCGCCAGCACCTGGTACGCGAAGCGCAACAATACGGCCTTTAGGATCTTTTGCAGGACCTGCGAATACTTTGAACTCAACGTCTTGCATCATGTCTGCAACATCAACAAGTTTCAAAGGAATACGTAAGTCAGGTTTATCAGATGCATAGTCACGAATTGCATCTGCATACGTCATACGTGGGAACTTGTCGAACTGAACGTTTAGAAGTTCTTTGAACATCTTAACCGTTAAACGTTCCATCAAATCCATAATGTCATCGTCACTCATGAACGATGTTTCAACGTCGATTTGTGTGAATTCAGGCTGACGGTCAGCACGTAAGTCTTCATCACGGAAACATTTAGCAATTTGGTAGTAACGATCGATACCGCCAACCATTAACAACTGTTTGAACAATTGTGGAGATTGTGGAAGTGCGTAGAAGCTACCATTAGAAACACGACTTGGTACTAAATAGTCACGCGCACCTTCAGGAGTCGCACGAGTCAAAATCGGTGTTTCAACGTCTAGGAAACCATTTTCTTCGAAGTAGTTACGAATAAGGTTTGTTAATTTAGAACGGAAACGTAAACGATCTAACATTTCTGGACGACGAATATCGAGGAAACGATATTTCAAACGTACTTCTTCAGAAATATTGGTATTTTCGTCATTCAATGGGAATGGAGGAGTTTCAGACGCAGCAAGAACTTCAATTTCTTTGCCTAAAACTTCGATTTGACCACTCACGATATTCGCGTTTTCAGTACCTTCGTAACGACGACGTACACGGCCTGTAATTTTTAATACGAATTCTGAACGTGATTTATCAGCAGTCGCGAAAGCTTCAGGAGTATCAGGGTCAATCACCACTTGAACAAGGCCATCACGGTCACGCATGTCAAGGAAGATTACACCACCGTGGTCACGGCGACGGTGAACCCAACCGCATAATGTAACGGTTTGGTCGATTTGGGCTTCAGTAAGTGAGCCGCAGTAATGAGTTCGCATCATAGCGTTAGAAATCCAACTATATGGGTTAAGGTCAGCGAATGCGTAAACAGCGCACCGCTTTTATTCGAATAGGGGATTATGCCTCTTTTTGGCTGTTTTGTCACAAGGACTTATTGCTAAAACTGCCAAATTTACAGCAAATTTTCGGTCAATGATGGGCTTAAGCCGATGACGTTGAAAAAATATTGGTGCTCTTGCTTAAGATCAGAAATATCAGACTACCGAAGCTAAACGTGGCTAAAAATGCACGGAAAAAATAATTAATGGCTTTGCCGACATAGGCATACAAGTCGTGTACAAAGGCATCAGAATAAATACTGTCAGCAAAATAAAAATAACTTGCGATGCCCGCAGCTAAAGACAGGGCCGCTAAACCATATACATAGACTTTGATGGATGTGGGGATGCTTACTGTACTTCGATAATGAAGATGATGACGATAAATCATCCATGCCAAAACGGGGAGTGCCAAGCCAGATAATCCAATTTGCAACACACGATGTAAGGGATATGAATGACCGAAAAGTTGAATCGGTAGACCCAATAGATCCTTAAATGCAAAGGTACGAAAGTCAACATGGGTCAAGCCATCCCAAATAATATGCGTGGCTGTACCAATCAGCAATGCGAGGATGATGCTTATGATAAAACCGCAAAAGCGATTTACGCCATCAATGTTTAACGGTTTATTTAAACCAAAAAAAGCGAATATTACAGGACGATAAATAGCGTACCAAATGAAACAGAAGATCAATCCGAGTATTAAATTGGGAAAAATGAAACCTGACCATTGATGTGAGCCGGCGTAATCAGCATTGGTAAATAAGCGAAATAAATCCGGCACCATGCTACCAATCGCGAGAGCAGCAATCGGCAACCGGTTTCCAGTCAGTTTAGAAATTGGTGGGGCTAACACGGCATGAGAAAGAGTGAAAGGCATTGAATTCGAATAAATTTATCAATAAATACAAGGTTATGTATAGCGCAGTGTAACTGATTTGAAGATGTTCAATTGTTTTTTATTGCAAAAGTAATGAAATGTTATATTATAACATTATTCAAAATTAGCCAGATTTGAGTCTCTCCAAATGTCCTTTCATAAGAATTTAATCACGATCTCAATTTTTGCAGTGATTGCACCCAATATTTATGCTGATGATCAGCAACAACAGGTACAAAAGCTCGAAGCGATTAATGTTCAGGTTCATCCTTTAAATCAAAGTGCTGCAGATTTTGCGGTTGCAGATAACATTATTAAGCATAAAGATTTGGCACAAAGTGGAGTCACTATTGGTGATGCCATTGCCGGACAACCTGGAGTGTATTCAAATCAGTTTGGTGCAGGCTCAAGTCGACCTGTGCTGCGTGGTCAAGATGGGCCACGTGTCAAAGTGTTGGAGCATGCATCTGAAACAGCAGATGTTTCAACTTTATCCCCTGACCATGCAGTGACGGTTGATCCAATTTTAGCGAAACAAGTAGAAGTGATTCGTGGGCCATCAACACTGTTATATGCGGCAGGAACAGTCGGCGGTTTGGTCAACGTGACGGATCAAAAGATTCCTACCTCTATTCCTGATAAAGGTTATGAAGGGCAAGTTGGGGTTCGTTATAACTCAGGCAGTGATGAAAAATTGGCGAGTGCCGGTGTGACGGCTGCTTTAGGTGAGCAATTTGCCATCCGTGTAGAAGGCTCGAAACGTAAAGCCAATGACTATATTGCACCCAATTATTTTCATGATCATGATGGCGAATTAGAAAAAGAACGCCGTGTCGGCAACACCTTTGCAGAAGGGCAAAATGTCAGTGTAGGTGTGTCATGGATTCATGATCGAGGTTTTGCTGGACTGTCTTATAGCAACCGTCAAGACCAATATGGCTTGCCGGGGCATAGTCATGAATATGAAAGCTGTCATCCACATGATGACCATTTACATTGTGATGGTCATGACAACCATGGGCATACCGATGAGCATGATCATTCAGCCCATGACGAGCATGATCACGATCATGATGCCGCAGGCCCATGGGTTGATTTAAAGTCAGAACGCTATGATTTCCGTACCGAACTTGCGAATCCGTTTGCGGGCTTCCAAAAAATCCGTGCACATGCAAGTTATACCGATTATCAACATGATGAAATTGAAGGCGATACAGCGGCAACGACCTTTAAAAGTCAGGGCTATGATGGTCGTTTAGAGTTGGTGCATAACCCGATTGCGGATTGGGAAGGGGTGATAGGCGCACAATACAATCAACAAAAGCTCAATATCAGTGGCGAAGAGTCATTGATCAACCCAAATAAAACCCAAAAATGGAGTGTATTTGGTTTAGAACATAAACAATTTGGTGATTTTCATGTCGAGCTGGGCGCCCGTGTCGATCAGCAGAAAATTCAGATCGATTCTGCACAAAAAGATTATGACGATTATGGTATTTCCTACTCAGGTGCTGTGAACTGGGCGTTTGCACCCAATTATAAATTATCCTTGGTGGGTTCTCATCAAGAGCGTTTGCCATTGGCGCAAGAGCTCTATGCAGATGGTAAGCATTTTGCGACCAATACCTATGAACGCGGAAATGAAAATCTGGATGTGGAAAAATCCAATAATCTAGAACTGGGTTTCCATTACGAAAAAGATCAGTTGGATTATCACGTTCATGTTTACCACAACTGGTATGACAACTACATTTATGCTGCAACCAAAGATAATTTTGAAAACTTCCGCTTAGTTGATTACACCCAAGACAAAGCCAAGTTCTATGGTGCGGAAGCTCAAGTGGGTTATGCAGTAAATGACATGTATAAACTCAGTGTCTTTGGTGATTATGTTCGCGGCAAAATTGATGGTGAAAATGCGCCACGTGTGCCTGCAGGGCGCTTAGGAACCAAGGTCGATGTTGACTTTGCCGATGGTTGGTCAGGTCTTGCAGAATATTCACATGTATTCAAACAAGACAAAATCACAGCATTTGAGCGTGAAACAGATGGCTACAACATGGTGAACTTGGGTGTGGCCTATAGTGGTCAGTTGAAAGATCAAAATGATTATCGGGTTTATTTCAAAGCCAATAATTTATTGGATGAAGATGTTTACTCTCACACGTCATTCCTTGCCAATATTCCACAAGTCGGTCGTAATTTTACAGTTGGTCTTGAATTTGGTTTCTAATTGAATTTGCACAGACTTCTCTAAGTAAGTCTAGGTAAAGTCACAGAAATCCTCTTGAAAAATCAATGAATAAAACCTAGTCTGAGCGCATTAGACTAGGTTTTTTCTTATGCGCATCATTCAACGAATACATCACAAGCTCAATTGGTCACGTCGTCGCTATGTGGGCGTGGTCATTGGTTTATTGGTTTTAGGTTATTTGGCATCGGCAACCTATCACACGCTAAAGCCACTCCCAGAAGGGTTGAACTACACGGGAAAACTTCGCCATGCTGAAATGAACTTTTTAGTGGATGAAACCTATATCGATGCGCAAGGAAAGCAGCAACAGGAACATCGCATTTTTAAAGAAATGCTGAAAATGATCGAAGAAGCACAGTCGACCATTGTGTTGGATATGTTTCTCTTTAATCCGCAAGTTGGCGACTCTCAATTAAAACATGAACAATTAACACAGGAGCTGACCGATGCGCTGATTTTGAAGCGTCGACTATCTCCTCAAGTGGAAATTTTTGTGATTACTGACCCTGTCAATTCGGTCTATGGCGGCATTCAACCCGAGCATTATCGTCAATTACGGCAAGGGGGGATTGAGTTGATGGAAACCAATTTGGCGCCGCTTCGTGCGTCCAATCCTGCATGGTCAGGTTTTTGGTATATCTGTTGTCAAGATATTGGCAATAATCCTGAAAAAGGCTGGTTACCGAACCCATTGGGAACCGAAAAGGTGACGATCCGCAGTTATATGGATCTTTTCAACTTTAAAGCCAATCATCGTAAAACCTTGGTGGTAGATACCGTTGAAGGTTGGAAAGGTTTGGTCACCTCTATGAATCCGCATGATGGTAGCTCACGACATTCTAATGTGGCCTTAACCGTCAAAGGCATGACCGCGATTGATCTGTTAAAAACCGAGCAAGCAGTCGGCATGATGTCCAAAGCCAATATTCCATTTGTGGTGATTAAAGATGTTGAAGCTGCGAAAACTGAGCCTCAAGTACAGGTGCTGACTGAAAAAGCCATTTATGATGGCGTATTAGATATGATTAATACGGCACAAAAAGCGGGTACAGAAATTGATATTGCGATGTTCTACTTGTCAGAACGTAGAATTATCAAAGCACTCATAGCTGCGCATGAACGTGGCGTGAAAGTTCGTGTATTACTCGATCCGAATAAAGATGCTTTTGGTCGAACCAAAAATGGTATTCCAAACCGTCCTGTTGCTTCAGAACTACATAATGCCGGTATTGATGTACGTTGGTGTAATACCCAAGGTGAGCAGTGCCATAGCAAGATGATTTTAAAACGTACTGCTTATCAAGCCGATATGATTTTAGGTTCTGCCAATTTCACGGCGCGTAACTTGAAAAATTATAATTTAGAAACTGATTTACGCGTGATCGGTCTGAAAAATGCTCAAGTTTTTAAAGATGCATCACAGTACTTTAATACCGCTTGGTCAAATCTGGATGGTAAACAAATGAGTGTCGATTATAGTAAATATGCGGATGAATCGACCTTGAAATATGTGTTGTATCGCTTTATGGAATGGAGCGGAATATCTACTTTTTAGAATTGTCTTAATCTCCCAAATCCCTCTTTTGAAAAGAGGGACTTTCCTCCCTTTTTTAAAGGGAGGTTAGGAGGAATTTAATCAGTTTTAATTCTTCGGTACAGGATTTGGCGGAACGATTTGATCTAAATCTTTATCTGACATTTGATCCAATTCTTTAATATCTGTTTTGATTTTCCATTTATCGGCATCATCTACTGGTTGTGGCAAACGAGCTTCTAACCAGTCACAGATGACATCTGGTGGAAAATCGGCGTGGTTACATTGAATCACCCAAGACAAGAATTGTTTTGCTTCGCCATTCATATATGGTGGCGGAGAAACCGGTAAAAATTGAGTCGGTAAGCGTTCATTTTTAGAAATATAGTTCAATACATGGCCCAATTCTTGAACAGTTTGCCATGCTAAAGGGTGATCTACATTAATTTGAAATTTAAACCACCAAGCAGTTTTACCATCGGTGCCGTAGGAGTCGATTAAGGCTTCTTGGATACTTGGTACTTTCGAAAAAAATTGATGAAGTCGGTCAAAACTTAATTCAGACACAGCATTTGATCCACTACGAAATAAAATCAATCTTAGCATAATCCAATGAAAAACAGGCTAGCTTGAAGGTGCGATCAGCTTGGTCGGAAAATTAACAAATTCTTGCATTTGATGGATTTTTATTCATTTTTTCTCCTAAAATGGGTTTTATACTTAATCTATATACCGTGAAGGAGAGCTTGAGTGAAAGCAACATTATTCTATGCAATGGCAGGTGTGATGCTGATAATGACTTCAGCCAGTACTTTTGCGGAAAACAAATGGTCAAACTATCAAGGTGTGGATACCACTAAGCGTCCACCTACTATGAATCGGCCTGGTTATCCCCAACATGGTCAAAGCTATCCACAGCATGCTCCCAATTACCCGCAGCATTATCCGAACTATCCTCATCGCCCTCAATATCCCAATTATCCAAACCGTCCATATCCACCACAGGTGCAAAATGGCATAAGTATTCAATATCAAGCACCGACTACGATTATCCAAAATTCACAAAGTTATAGCTGGGTAAATGGTGATCCTGCCAGCGCGAGTATTTCCAGTTCAACCTATACTTTTATCAGTGATTGGCAGCGTTTAGGTTTACCAGCACCACCCAATGGAATGTACTGGATTTTTGAAAATGGTCGCTATGTATTGGTGCCTAATCGATAAGGTTTATAACCTCTCTCTTGCGTAGTAGTGCTACTCGTCTCCTAAAAGGAGAAGGAACGAATTAGTGTTTAAGCCAATTCATCATCTTGCGGACGTGGGGTTTTTCCTTCAGGTAATGGCTTCTCGGAATGCTTATCTCGAATAACCGAAGGGTAAGTCCAAGAGGCAAAGCGCACAATCAAAATGGCCACAGCTAAAATTAGAATCGAACCTGTAGTAATGACCAAGCCCATATCTGCTTTATGGTCGTGTTGAATGTCCGAAATCAGTAAACGGGTCAGGGCAGTAATAGCAATATAAATCAGGAAGCGAACAGGCATGTGGTTGGTTTTAAAATAAATACCAACCATGGCACCGAGTTCGAGGTAAATAAACAATAATAAAATATCGTCAATCGTGGCGAATTGTTTAACTGTAATAATTTCAAAAATGGTATGACCCGCAGACCATAAGATCATACAGCCGATGACAAACAGCGCAAGATAATGAAAACCTTCCACAGCAAGGTTGCCAAATCGGTCGAGGAGGGCTTCGATTTTTTCTACTTTAGGATCACGGTGTGTCATATATATTCCTCCTGTGTAAATTGCGTGAATATTCAATCAAGAACAAGTCATTAAATACCAAGCAAATTTCATGCACATGAAGCGCATATGACAAAAATATTTTTTAGGTTTAATAAAGTTTTTAATGTTAAGTTTGAGCTTAAATTTTGTCCTATAAGAATGAAGCGACGATGTATCAACCAACGCATTTTAAACAGAATGAACTCCTTGATCTGATTGATCTTATGCGTAAGCATGCTTTGGCGACAGTAATACTGACGGCACCCAATGGTGAGTTGGAAGTGAATCATTTACCACTAGAATATGACACTGAGTCAGGCGAATTGGGTATATTGCGCGGTCATATTGCCAAGACCAATCCAATGTTTGAATTGCTAAATCAGTCAGCGCACGCCTATGTGATTTTTCATGCCGATGATGCATATATTTCGCCTAGCTGGTATGAAGGAAAACAGGAGCATCATCGCGTTGTACCGACATGGAATTACCGTGTGGTGCATGTCAAAGGCACAATTCGTAAAGTTGACGATGAAAAATATTTACGAGGGGTTCTGGCTCGGTTGACTCGACAACATGAAGCTAGCCAACCCGTGCCGTGGAAAATGGGCGATGCGCCTAATGATTTTATTGCTGAACAGTTAGAGAAAATTGTGGCGATTGAAGTCGATATCCAGTCGATGATCGGGAAATTTAAAGTCAGTCAAAACCGAAGTGCTGTAGATGCGATGAATGTGGCAAAAGCTTTGGAAAATGCGAATTCTGAAATGGCTAGGTCAGTCAGGAAATATTATCACTACAATGAATAAAAAAATGCCCGATAAATCGGGCATTTTTGATTTTGTGCGACTAATTAAGCTTGGTTGGTAAAGTAATCTTCAGAGAAGTTCATGATCACTTCAGAACCTGCTTTCACTTTAGCAATGCGTAAAGCCAATTCAGGCAAAATACGCTGCGTGAAGTAAAGAGTTAGTGCAAGTTTGTTTTGGTAGAACTCGCCATCTTTGTCTTTTGCTGCATCTGCAATGCGGGCAAACATATAGGCAAAGCTGAGTAGGCCTACAGCATGTAAGTAATCAACTGCTGCTGAGTTCGGGAATTCAATGTTTTCACGAGCAGCTTCAAGTACATATTGAGTCACAGCTTCAACTTCAGCTGCTGCATCTAATGTTGCATCTTTGATGTAGTTCAAGCTGGCATCTAAATTATTGGCAAAATCACGGATTTCTTGGATATATTCAGCAATGAATTCACCATTGCACTTAATGGTTTTTCGACCAATTAAGTCTTGCGATTGAACACCGTTGGTCCCTTCGTAAATCTGTGCAATACGGAGGTCACGGATACATTGTTCCATACCCCATTCACGAATAAAGCCATGACCACCGAAGACCATTTGCGCATCGAGTGTTGCTTGGAAAGCTGTATCAGTTAAATACGCTTTCGCAATCGGTGTTAATAGCGCAACACGGTTATTGGCTGCTTTGACTGCTTCTGGGTCAGTAGAGAACTTAGTAATGTCCAGTTGTTGACCCACATAAACCGCAAATGCACGAGACGCTTCATTGTTGGCACGTGCATTCAACAACATACGACGTACATCACCATGAACTAAGATGCTGTCTGCAGGTTTTGCAGGCGATTGAACGCCAGAAGCGCTACGGCCTTGTAAACGATCAGTCGCATATTGTGCAGCATTTTGATAAGCAAATTCAGAAGCACCTAGGCCTTGAATACCCATAGACAGACGTTCGTAGTTCATCATGACGAACATCGCTGCAAGGCCTTCATTTTCTTTACCAACCAGGTAGCCTTTCGCGCCATCAAAGTTCATCACACATGTTGCAGACGCTTTGATCCCCATTTTATGTTCAATAGAACCAGGGCCTACAGCATTACGCTCTCCCAATGAACCATCTGCATTCACCAAGAATTTAGGTACGATGAAGAGTGAAATTCCGCGTGAGCCCGCAGGCGCATCAGGCGTTTTCGCTAAAACTAAGTGGATGATATTTTCAGAAAGGTCGTGGTCACCGCCAGTGATGAAGATTTTCGTACCTGTAATGTTATAAGTACCGTCTTCATTACGTTCGGCTTTAGTTTTGATAATACCTAAATCTGTGCCTGCATGCGGTTCAGTTAAGCACATGGTGCCTGACCATTCGCCTGTATACATTTTTGGTAAATAAGTTTCTTTTTGCTCTTGTGATGCATAGCTGTTTAAGGCCATGCCTGCACCTACAGAAAGAAGCGGGTAGAGCATGAAGGATGGGTTGGTTGCAAACAGCATTTCGTCAGACAGAACAGTCAGCATCTTTGGCATGCCTTGACCGCCCCATTCTTCGTCTGCGCCTAGACCAATCCAACCGCCTTCTGCATATTGTTTGAATGCTTCTTTGAAACCAGCAGGAGTCGTGACATTGCCATTGCTATAGGTTGCGCCCTCTTCATCACCTGTGCGGTTTAAAGGATGAGTGACGTTTTGCGCAAATTTTGCCATTTCTTCAAGAATGGCTTCTGCAGTTGCAGCATCAACGTGAGCAAGATTTTCGTTGTTTTGCCAGAATTGTTCTGCTTTAAAAACATCATTTAAGATGAATTTCATATCTGCAAGAGGCGCATTATAAATTGGCATGTTCGTTCACCTGTTTATTGTTTGAATCTGTGGACTTGGGGCAATTTGTATCGGCACAAAGCGTGGAGAAAATTGACCAAAGTAAAATTATGGGACTATTTATAAAGAAAAAGGACTGCCAATGCTATGACCGTCCTTTCTCTATTTCTGCACTCAAGAGTACAATTTTTTGAATATGTTTTAGATATTCACATTAGAATGCAAAGTGTTCTGCATCCAATGCCATAAGAGGATCTAGGCCACCTGCGATCACTTCTACATGAGAGCGGACGCGCGGTAAGATTTTCTTGAAGTAGAAACGGGCAGTCGTTACTTTCGCATTGTAGAAATCAACATCTGTTGTTCCTGCAGCTAAAGTTTCTTGCGCAACTAGCGCCATGCGGGCCCATAGGTAAGCAAGCGTTACATAACCAGAGAAGTACAAGTAATCGACCGCAGCAGCACCCACTTCTTCTGGGTTTTGCATTGCTTTCATACCAATCTGCATAGTCAGGTCGCCCCATTCTTTGTTTAGCGCAGCAAGCGGCTCAACAAATTCTTTCATGGCAGCGTTGTCTTTGTTGGCTTCAACAAATTTATGGATGATCTTGGTGAAGTCTTTCAACATTGCACCTTGAGTACCCAATACTTTACGGCCTAACAAGTCAATCGCTTGAATTTCAGTCGTACCTTCGTATAAGCAAGAGATACGTGTATCACGTACGATTTGCTCCATACCGTGTTCTGAAATGAAACCATGACCGCCGAATACTTGAACACCGTGCTTCGCAGATTCAGAACCTGTTTCAGTTAAGAATGCTTTAGCAATTGGTGTTAATAGAGACAAGATGTTGTCAGAGAATTTACGTTCTTCTTCAGTTGCACCTTGTTCCACGATATCGGCATGGAAAGACAATAAGTAAACCAGAGCACGGCCAGCTTCAGCAAATGATTTTTGCGTCATGAGCATGTTGCGTACAGCAGGGTGAACGATAATTGGATCTGCTTCTTTTTCAGGTGCTTTAGGGCCTGAAAGTGAACGCATTGCCAAACGGTCTTTTGCGTAAGCAAGTGCACCTTGGAAAGCGCCTTCAGAAGCTGAAAGACCTTGTACAGCAGTACCGATACGTGCAGTGTTCATGAATGTGAACATGCAGTTTAGACCGCGGTTTTCAGGGCCAATCAAGAAGCCTTTTGCGTTATCAAAGTTGATGACACAAGTCGCGTTACCATGGATACCCATTTTGTGTTCAATCGAACCACAACGTACCGCATTGCGCTCACCAATTGAGCCATCAGCATTTACATTGAATTTAGGTACGATGAATAATGAAATACCTTTCGTGCCTTTTGGTGCACCTGGAAGACGAGCAAGTACGATATGGATGATGTTTTCAGCCATGTCGTGTTCACCAGCAGAGATAAAGATTTTCTCGCCAGAAATTGCATAGCTACCGTCTGCTTGTGGTTCAGCTTTAGAGCGGATAATACCTAAGTCAGAACCTGCATGAGATTCTGTTAAGCACATCGTACCAGTCCATTCACCTGAAACAAGTTTAGGAAGGTAAGTGTCTTTTTGTTCTTGTGAACCGTGGTGTTCTAAAGTACGTACAGCACCATGAGATAGACCAGGATACATACCCCAAGCCCAGTTCGACGTACCCACCATTTCTGAAATGATGTTACCTAGTGAAACAGGTAGACCTTGACCGCCATACTGTTCTTCAGCAGACAAAGACGGGAAACCAAGTTCGATATATTTTTGATACGCTTCTTTAAAACCAGTTGGTGTTGTTACAACGCCATCATTCCAAGTACAACCTTCACGGTCGCCCACTTGGTTAAGAGGAGAAAGTTCATTTTCACAGAAGTCAGCAGCAGCTTCTAGATATTGGTCAACCAACTCACGGCTTACGGTATCAGAAAATGCAGGCAATTGTGCATAGTGATCTTCTGCTTTTAAAAGTTCATGCAGAACAAATTGCATATCACGTAAGGGCGCTTTGTATTGTGGCATATCGTTTTCCTCAATACTGGTTTCTACCAGCGTTAGTAATCCTAAATAAACATTTGAACGTGTCTTCAATGACACGTATTGGAATGGTTCTAATCGTGCAACATCTTCTTATTGGGTACAAGCATTTCAGGGCTATTTGTTGGTGACTGTAAAGTCAAAGAAATATCCCTTGAAAATGCTAAGTGCATTGAGTGTAAACACTTTTGGCTGAAAATGAATGACACAAATAGTCAAAAAGCGTAAAAAGATATGTCCAATAAAAAGGCACTCATGGGAGTGCCTTTTTATACTCAATGATATTGCGAGCTAACTTTGACTTATTTTACTGGTGCTGGCGTCGGGGCAACAGGGGCTTTAGGTTGGAAGCGAACTTCACATTTACCATTGATTTGCTGTTCGCCAACTTTAATCGCAACCGCGCTACCATCAGTCTTGCCTTGGCATGCTTTCATAATCGCTTGTTGCTTCGTTTGGCGTTCTGCTAAACGTTGATCAAACTTTTTAGTCAGTTCTGCACGTTTTGCATCAGTCAGTGGCTCACCGCGTTGCATCTGACCACGCATGTCGCCACGCATTGGATGATGTTCACCGCGCATTGGATGATGTTCACCGCGCATTGGTTTGTGTTCACCACGTGCTTTTTTCATGTCTTGACGGTCTGCTTTGAACACCATGGTACATGTACCATCAATATTTTTATCGCCAGCTTTTACTTGAACTGTTGAACCTGTAGCCTTACCATCGCAGGCTTTTTGCATATCAGCAAACACTTGACGTTGCTCGGCACGCATTTGTTTAAAATGTTCACGTTGCTCAGGTGACATACGACGATCTTGATCACCATGATGTTGTTTCATCATGCGGCCATGATCGTTATCTTTTGGTGCGGTTGTCGATTGACAGGCAGTTAATGCACCCATGCTCAATACGCTTGCACCGATTAAAGCCATTTTAGTCATTTGTTTCATAGTCTTTACCCCCACCAGATTAGATATTTTTCCGATGGTTAAAGATTAAATAATAAAGATGTAGAAACAATGGAGAGTTTTTTAGTTGCGTGTTCGCTACAATAATGAATATAGAAGAAAAATGAGAGTTCTCTTTTGAAAATACGTCGTATCCCGATTGCCCTACGCTTGTTTCTGACTGTGCTGTTGACGACGCTCGTCATCACAACGGTAAGTCTTGGCGTTTTGCATTGGAATATGCAGCGTAATTTCACCAAATATGTGGCCGATGTCGAGATGCAAAAGCTTGACCATGTCATTGAAAATTTAGCCGATGTGTATACGGTCTATCATGATTGGGGCAATGCGATTCAGGCACAGATTCTGCAAATTGAAGGGCAGGCAGCACCAGATGACTATGATCGTCTCTCTCGGTGGTGGTTACGTCGTCAATATGACATTGCATTGCAGCAGCGCTATTTTCAAGATCATAGTTTGAATGCAGCATCGATGTTGGCAACGCCACAGCAAACGGCAGAACAAAAAACTGAAGAGCTAAAATGGCTTGAACAAAACTTACCGTCTGAGTTTCAACCCTTTGAAGGTTTAAAATTTCCTTTAAGCGCGAATCAAAATGTGTTCCGCCCCAAAGAAGCGAACGCGGATGAAAAAGATAAAGATACAGGTCAATCATCTCAAAACAATACCAACAATGGTGGTAAAAAACAGTTTATCCAAATGCCTGACCGCTTGGGCTTGAGTTCGCGTTTATCTTTATATGATGCACAGCGCCAATTTGTCGTGGGTGAACCGACAGATGAACAGATTTCTTATCGTCCGATTATGGTGAATAATCAAATCGTGGGGTATCTAGGACTCAAACCTGTCCTCGAGCAAGATGATGCAATCAGTATTAACTTCTTTAGTAAGCAAAAACGTTATTTATTATTGGTTTATGTGCTTACGTTTATTGCAAGTTTGATTGCAGCATTGTTATTGGCAACATACTTTAAAAAACCGATTCAGCGTTTGTTAATGGGAACACGTGAGTTAACCAAGGGCAATTATCAACATCAAGTCGCGGTGAACCGTAATGATGAGCTTGGTGATTTATCGAATGAATTGAATCAGTTGGCCGTAATTCTCGATCAGCATGAAACGTCACGTCGTCAATGGGTGGCTGATACTTCACATGAATTGAAAACGCCATTGGCCGTGTTACAGGCTCAAATTGAGGCGATGCAGGACGGTATTCGTAAGCCAACGCCAGAGCATTTTACTTCGATGTTGAATCAAGTCAGTAGTCTGAAAAAATTGACCAAAGATTTGGCTGATTTGGCGCAAGCTGATGCACAGCAATTAAATTGTTATCTCACTACGATTAATCCGTGGGATGTCATTGTGCAGGAGGTTGAAAGCTTTAAACCGAAGTTTGAACAAGCCGATTTGAAAATTACCGCAACGGGCGATGGCACTTCATTACAATTAGATATAGACCGTTTTAAACAGATTATGGTCAACTTATTGGGCAACAGTATTCGTTATACGGAAGCTGGTGGTGAAGTGCATGTTCATACTGAGCAAGATGAAACCCAGTGGACCGTGTATGTTGATGACAGCCCATTTGGTTTAACTGATGAACAGTTGGCACGTTTAGGTGAGCGTTTCTATCGTGTGGATGATTCACGTACGCGTGCAACTGGTGGTACAGGATTAGGATTGGCGTTATCCGTAAAAATAGCTAGAGCATTGGGCGGAGAATTGAGTTTTGATCATTCTCCATTGGGCGGTTTGCGTTGCAAATTGACATTTCCCAAACAGATGAAATATTAAAAGGAAGCATGCATGAAACATATCATGTTGGTTGAAGATGAAGTGGAACTTGCACAGCTAGTGCGTGATTATCTAGAGGCTGCAGGCTTTGAAGTCAGCATGTTTCATGATGGTCAAGAAGCCTATGAGAGCTTCACGCAGCGTAAGCCGAGTCTAATGATTTTGGACCTAATGGTGCCACGTATGGATGGCTTAACCATTTGCCGTAAAGTCCGTGAGCAGTCTGATCTGCCAATTATTATGGTGACTGCACGCACTGAAGAAATTGACCGTGTATTGGGGCTCAATATGGGTGCTGACGATTATGTCTGCAAACCGTTTAGTCCGAAAGAATTGGTGGCACGTGTGCAAGCGGTATTACGTCGTTTAGAACGTAAAGCAGAGCCAGAGGTGAATGATTTATTCCGTATGGACAAAGCACAGCAACGTATTTGGTATCAACAAAAAGCGTTGAGCTTAACGCCAACAGAGTTTCGTTTACTTGAGTTGTTTTTAGAGCATGTAGGGCAGGTGTATTCACGTGCGCAATTGCTTGATCATATTAACCCAGACAGTTTTGAAGTGGCTGACCGTGTGATTGATAGTCATATTAAAAATTTACGTCGTAAGATTTCAGATGCAGCGGAAACTGGCAACCGTCATGAATGGATTCAAGCCGTGTATGGCGTTGGCTACCGTTTTGAATATCCAGAAGATTAAAACATAGATTGTAAATTCTAAAAGACAGGCTTTGGCCTGTTTTTTTGTACATACCTAGCTAAATTAATTTTAAAAACAAGAAAAACAAAGCAATAAAAACATAAAATGTGAAATTTGCGCATTTAGTGGAAATTGGGTATTATTTTGCTTGAATATTGACCAGTATGTTTGGGCTGGCAGAGTTCAATGTAGAGATAACAATTTTAAAAATGGAAAATTAGAGGGCAGAACAGATGAAAAATAGCGCTTTTGTAAAAATAATAATGGTCACGGGTGTCTTGGGTTTAACGGCATGTGGCGGTAGTGATCGTGACGAGACAGGGAGTGTACCGCCAGAGGCAGTTGCCGATGCTATGGTTCAAAAAAGCGTAGAAGAGCTGACTTTATTAGATGTGAATAATCTTGCTTTAAATGCTGCATCGATTCAGATTTTAACTGATGAAGAATGGCAAAAAGTACAAGCAGGCAGTCTGAAAATAGCAACGAATACAATTATAGCGGATGATTCTGAGCAGTTCTTTCCACCGATCAATAGTTTACCGACAGCAACTCATTTTAAAGGTCAAAGTTATCTTGCCAATGCTCAAGGCATCGTTAAACTGCCTAAATTGGCTGCAGGCACATATTATGTTTTGGTCACTAAAAATGGACAGTCTACAGTTTCGGCATTCTTGATCCATCCTAAAAATACCAATAAGAGCATTGTGTTGAATGTGGTTCTCAACTGCTTAGATCAAGACTGTCAGACACTAAGTGATGCACCAGTCAATGATGCAGTGGTCGGAACATTGTCTGGTCAAGTGATTTTTAAAGGGAAACCTTTGGCGAATGCGCAAGTGTCATTGTCTGGCGGTACAGCGACCAATGGCGCATTTGTTAGTGCTTTGACTGATGCCAATGGATATTTCACGCTTTCATTTAATGTGAGCAATGATCTGCTTGAAGCATTGAAAAATGCCACGCTCACCATTAACGGTGCAGGAATTAACACTATTACGAAAAAAGTTATGGTCATTGCTTCTTCTGCATCGGGCTATCAATTTGAAGTGCTGCCTGAAACAGCATCTGTAGATGCGGTATGGCGTGAAACTTTTGAAGCGGATTCTGCTACTCGCAATGCATGGACAAGGTCGCAGCCAAGTGTGGCTAATGTCGATTGGCAGTTGCTAAACAAAGGTCACAACATTCGTAATAATCAAGTAAATCAGCGTGTGCGCTTAGCGCCGAATGATCAGAGCCAAGGCAAGGTGCCTGAGCCACTGCAAGGTAATACGGCATATTGGTATGGTGACAAAGTAAATGGCAACTTTATTGGTGCTTTAAGTGATTCATCTACGGCTCCAGAGTTTGATGGCGGCACCTCGCAGTATGACAATAGGGGTGAATTGATTTCACCTTCCATTAATCTAAGCCAGTATCAGGCGCCTTTGAGTTTAAGCTTTAAAACATGGTGGGAAATTGAGTCGGTCAATCCAAATAATCAGGGATTCGATTTGATGAATATTTTAGTTTCTACCGACGGCGGTAACAGCTTCAAGACTTTGGCTCGATTAAACCCGCTGGCAGATCCATCCTCGGCATATGAGCGCGCGCCGATTCCATACAGTAATTTAGGCTTTAACCTCGCACCGGCTGCTGTTCAGCAAGAAGCAATTTCATTAGATGAATATGCAGGCAAGGCCAATGTTCAGCTGAAATTCCAATTCAGAACAGTCGATCAACTTTATAACGGTTTCCGCGGTTGGATGATTGATGATGTGGTGATTCAGAAAAAAGCCGGTACTTTCCCATTATTTGATGGTGCGAGTTTTGATGAAAATTCAGATAGTTTCTCTCAGGACTATAGTGGCGTCGCTGCAAAACAAGCGGACACTGTGCTGAAAAGCACGAAGAGTTATGCACGGTGGGCTGAAGTTCCACAGCGTAAATAACGATTTACATGGTGGTGCAGTATGAATGGTTAGAATAGGTTTAGACGTACTGTATTCACTATCAATCATCCATCAAGTGAAGTGAATGCTAAAAAGCAGCTCTCTATTGAGGGCTGTTTATATTTAAAGGGACAATATATTCAGCCACTTAAGTATGCTGGCAGCTAAATTTTCTGGCTGTTCTAATAGAACCATATGGCCTATATTGTCCATCCTATCAAGTTGACTATGTGCTATAGATTGATGCAGCTCACGCACTGTATTCCATAATGATTCATACAGAAATGATTTGCGAATATTTGGCTGCAAAGAGCTGCACAGGCTACAATCCACTTTTTTATAAGATGAGAACGTGTTGTGAGCAGCGAAATGCCTCAATTGCAGCGCCGATTAAAGAACCGTCATATTCAGCTGATTGCAATGGGTGGCGCAATCGGGACAGGGCTATTTTTAGGCTCTGCGCATATTATTGAGTCGGCTGGACCATCGATAATTCTGGGCTATTTGATTGGTGGTTTGATTGCTTTTCTGATTATGCGCCAGTTGGGCGAGATGATTGTACAAGAGCCAGTCACAGGTTCATTCAGTCATTTTGCTTTTAAGTATTGGGGCAAGTTTGCGGGCTTTTTAACGGGCTGGAACTACTGGATTCTGTATATTTTAGTAGTGATGACCGAGCTGACCGCGATAGGCAAATATGTCAATTACTGGTGGCCGCATGTGCCTGCTTGGGTTTCAGTTTTGGTGTTTTTTGCTGTGATTACGCTAGCCAATTTAGCCAATGTCAAACTGTATGCAGAATCTGAATTTTGGCTGTCGATGATTAAAGTTGTGGCGATTGTTGCCATGATTATTTTTGGTATATATCTGCTACTTACAGCAGGCGCAGACTCTACCGCTTCGATTAGTAATTTATGGGTACATGGCGGCTTCTTCCCGCACGGTTTTGAAGGCTTATTCTACATGCTAGCCTTTATGATGTTTGCTTTTGGCGGCATTGAATTAATCAGCATGGCGGCGGCTGAAACTGAAAATCCTGATCAAAATATCCCGAAAGCGGTGAATCAGACCGTGATCCGCGTGTTCTTATTTTATATCTGTTCCTTGGCGGTACTGCTGTCGCTGGTGCCGTGGAATCAGTTGAAACTTGGCGGTTTGGATCATAGTCCTTTTGTGATGATTTTTAATCAGATGGGGATTGATTGGGCGGCACATTTGCTGAACTTTATTATTTTGACTGCATCCGTTTCGGTCTGTAATAGCGGCATGTATGCCAATAGCCGCATGCTGCTCGGTTTGGCAGAACAGGGCAATGCGCCAAAAACGTTTAAACAGGTAAATAAACACGGCACGCCGATTGCCGCGGTTTTATTTTCTGCTTTGCTGATTTTTGGTTGCGTGCTGCTGAATTATTTCTTGCCTGAAAAAGCCTTAAGTTACCTGATTTATATCGTGGTGAGTGCTGCGGTGCTGAATTGGATGTTAATCAGCTTGATTCATTTGAAGTTTAGAAAAGCGATGCAGCAGCAGGGTATACAGACCAAGTTTCCTGCTTTATTTGCACCGTTTACCAACTACTTTGTCTTAGTGTTCATGCTGATGATTTTGTACATCATGTGGAATCAGGGCTTTATGCTATCGGTGTTGATGCAGCCGCTATGGATTTTACTGCTGTATGTGCTGTTTAAAGTGATGCAAGCAAAGAAGGTTTAATACCATGAAGGCTTAGGGAAGAGCCTTTTGAAGTTTTAAATTCTTGGTTTAAAGTTGTTTAACAACGATTTTGAAAGAGTTTTATTAAATTGCTTGAATTAATAATTTGGTTTATTTAAGTAATTAAAATGTAAGTTAAAATATGTGATTTGTGTTGATTTTAGAATCAATAAATTTCATTTATTTTCTTGAATGATAAGTAAAATGAATAATTTATCAATTAACTCTCCTAATTCTCGCTGGGTTAAATCTTAGTTTTACTTTGGTTGCTTTAAGTTTCTTTGGGCTATCAAAGGAGCTTGCTTTAGCAGGAGTTTCAAGTACTTTAGGATTCTTATGTTTTTGGTGTCTGTGGAGTCAAATGACGGGGGGAATCTATCAAGAATTTTTTAAAGTGGATGATCAAGTGGCGAGTAAGTCTTATACCTATTTAACACTCATTGCTACTCATGAATTTCATGATGATCGATTTATTACCTAATGGATGGTAATAAAAATGAAGCATACTACATTAAGTCTATTTATTTATTTATTTATTTGAATTATATTAAAATATTTAATAATGGAAGCAGAAAAGATTTTAAATTTTAGTTTTAAATTCACCTAAATGACTTCAAAAAATTAAAGTCATTTAGGCGTACTTTCACTTTTTATGGATTGAGGGCTTCTTTAAACATTGGAACTAAAAGCTTATTTCCATATTCACTTAAGTGATTACCATCACGATAAATCGGGCGTCCTTTATACTCAGAAATACATTCATTTCCTTTACATAGATGTAATGCAGGGTCTAAGACTTTGGCCTGACATTGCTCTGCACTTTCTTGAATAATTTTGCGAATCTCTCCTGATCTTTTTAAATATGTGTCGTGTGAAATAAATATTTTTTCATTACGCTTGTAGAATACATTCTTAATGATTCTTTGCGGTAAATTGAAACCAACTTCTGGAATGGGTTGCACGATATAAACAGGATTGGTCTTAGAGGTCTGACACAAAACTTCAGTTAGATTCTTTTGAAATGAAATCATTCGATTCTTTTGAGTGATGTTTGGATTATCATCAAAATAAACAATAGGTTTAGAACTCTTAGCATCCATGATATCAGGGTCATTTTCTCCAATTAAATAGCTTGGGTACCTTGCAATGAAAACCATTGGAATATTTTCATATTTTTTGGATGCAATTAAGTTTAAGCGTTTCTGATTAATTTCTGGGCAAGGACTTTTATCTTTGTAAAACTGTAGATTGGGAATAAATGGGCAGGCAGAAGTTGTAAATGAAATGATACCGTCAGCTTTCAAATTAAAAGTGGTTGCCACAGAGGTGGTCATTGCATCAGCATGGCTATCTCCAATAACAATGGCTTTAATTTTAGTTGGGTTTCCTATAATACATTCATGCAACTCTTGTTGGTCACAATCATAAGGATTGGTATTATTGATTTCTTCATTTGCGATTTTAGCTACTTCTGGAAGTCGAGAATCGACACCATCATTAGATTTGATGAAATGGCCGACGCCTAAAAGGAATAAAGCGAGATAAATTGCTTTCACTTTATAAAGCTTTTTCCAAGATGAATAGCGTGGGAAATGAATCTTTTCAATAGCGTGATAACTTAAGACGCCACATAAAATTGACAGAGGGATTCCGTATATCCACCAATTTTCGAGGCCAAGATAGAAACCCAAAACAACCAAGGGCCAATGCCAGACATAAATTGAATATGACCATTTTCCAACGTGGTTAAAAATTGGATTATTAATCAATATATTTTGCTGATGATTACTCACAATAATTAAATAAGCACCAAATACAGGAATAAGGGCCATATAACCCGGCCAAAGTATTTCACTAGATATAAAGATATACGATGCTAGAATCAGAACGAGTCCTAAGCATTGTGTCATGAGCTGTGATTTTTTGTTTTTTAGTGACCAAGGATAGAGGAATGCTAAACCACCTATGAGCATTTCCCATGCGCGACTTGTTAGTAGAAAATAGGCAGTTTTGCTGTCTTTATAGGTTGCAAAAATACAATAAATAAAGCTGACTAAAAAGAGCAAAAACACCACGCGTTTTAAATTATGAAGGTTTAAATATTTTTTTAAAAACAAAATGATAAGTGGAAAAACAATATAAAATTGCCATTCAACAGACAAAGACCATGTGTGTAATAACCATTTTGTGTGTTCAGCAGTATCAAAATAGCCACTGCCTTTTGAAAAAAGAATATTGGAAATAAAGAAAGAGCTTTTTTCGACTTGTCGTCCTAAATCCTTGTAATCAACTGGTGCTAAATAGAACCAGCCAAATATGACTAAAATGATAGACATTGTGGCTAAAACAGGAATAATTCGGTTTGCACGCGCTGTATAAAATTTAAATAGATTAAATGTGTTTTTTTCTATGCCATTAAAAATAATGGCGGTCATCAAGAAGCCTGAGATGACAAAGAAAACATCGACGCCTGCGAAGCCGCCGGTTAGCCATTGTGGATTAAAGTGAAATAGTACAACGGCCAATACGGCTATGGCCCGTAATCCATTGATATCGTGTCTGAATTGCATAAATAAAATAGCTAATCATTTAATTTTGGATGATTCTAACTTTAATTGGAGAGTGATCGATTAAAATTTCCATTTTTTTAATTTTTTGTTCAAAACAGGCAGACTGTTTTCCAATTTGATTTGAAATGATTTTAGATCAGTGAGGTGCTGTTTTTATTTTGAGTTTTGAATTAGAAAATAATAGTTAAAAATTAAGCTATAGACGTTGGAGGAGCTCAATCCTCTGCCGCTGTCCTTTGTTTAACTTCGATACCACCAATTCATAAGAGTTCAGCACCAAATCTTGCAGAAGTTCTTCTTCTAATTCTTCATCTGTAAAAACAGAAATCCAATGCTGCTTATTCATATGCCAGCCCGCACGAATAAAGGGATAAATATCTCTGAGCATTGAGCCATTGTCTGGCAGCACCTTTAAGTTGATGGCCGCTTTGCCTTCCAAATGAAAACTCAGCATAAAGACCTTCTCCATCACTTTAAACACATCACAGCCTTCACCAAAAGGCTGGCTACAGGTGGTTTCAGGCAGGGCTAAGGCCGACTTAGCAGCTACAGTGTGTAATGCAATCATAGGGGATAACCTAAAAATAAGCCTGAGTTTTAAAGCCTAGGGACGAATATGTATAACGGTATCATTATTCACCAATTGCCAAATTTCATCCATATCAATATTACGCACAGCAATGCAGCCCCAAGTCCAATCTTTTTGTGGGAAATAAGTCATCAGTTGTGGTGCAGCTTTCATTTGTAAACTGGTTGCCGAACCATGAATCATAATGTCACCACCTGCAGAAACACCTAAATCTTTAGCCTTTTGTTTATCGGTCGCATTGGGGTAAGAGATATGCAAAGACTTATAAAATGAACTTTGCGGATTGCGCCAATCAATCATATAGCTGCCTTCAGGCGTTTTGCCATCACCTTCTTGAACTTTATGTCCAAGCGGTTGAAAACCCAGACGCATCGGGTAACGCCGAATGACTTGATCCTGATGTTTTAATTCCAAATAACGCTGAGCCTTATGTACCTGAATATTGTCGATCGGCGTTTCTGTGCGAATTTTTTGAATTTGTAAATCGCTTAATTCAGGTGGAAAGGCCAGTGCATTGGTAGGTGTAGGTAGATATTTTTCAAATTTTTGATAGGCAAAGCAGGCAGCAACAATGCAGACGAGGATAGCGAAACTAAAGATCGTGATATTTTTTCTTGTCATTGTAATGTAGAGAATGAGCTGCCTTCACAGCTCATCCATTTCGGCATTGTGGATAATGTCTAAATTATCCACAATTTTGATCCGAGTGAAATGTGGATTTGTGGATAAATGTTTATGAAGAACAGCTGACCATTACTTCAGGCACATCACTTGGCAAGGGGCCTAAATCTTCAGTTTTTTCTAGGTCAGGCTGTTTAGTAAATGGCTGACTGAGCAATGTAAATAAACGTTCTACCTCTGAAAAATCATTGCGTTCAGCTAGCTCAATCGCCTTTTGCGCCATATGGTTGCGCAAAATATATTGCGGATTGGCCTTTGCCATTTCAGCATCTAAAGCATCGGTGTCCTGATGCGCACGGATGCTTTCATAGTGCGCTAAGAAGCTCTCAAATGCATATCGGTCAAGGCAATCATCTTTAATGGCTTCATATTCATGATTTTGCAGACGGATAAAGCTTTGCGTGTAATCCAGTTGTTCACTTTGCAGAATGCGTAAAAAGGCCATGGCGCAGTCGAAGCTGTCTTTATGAAAACTCGGCAGCCCCATTTTTTGGCTTAAGCCCAATTTATAATGTTCCAAGAAGGTCAGTTCAAAATGCTCTAAGCATTTGGCTAGATCTTCTTTCCATTGCTCTTTGTCATAATCTGCAGGGCAGAGCGGCACTAAGTTATTCAGCCATTGCCATAGATTCCAATGTCCGATACTTGGCTGCTGCTGATAGGTATAGCGGCCTTGGTAATCCGAATGGTTGTTAATCCAATTTGGACGGAAACGTTCCATAAAGCCATAAGGGCCGAAGTCCAAAGTTGAACCTGTAATATTCAGGTTGTCGGTATTCATCACGCCATGCGCAAAACCAATCAGCTGCCATTTGGCAATCATCACTGCGGTACGCTGAATGACTTGAGTGGCAAAAGCTAAAATCGGTTGTGCGGCATCCAAGCATTCAGGGTAGTGCCACTCAATACATTTTTGCGTGAATTCAGGTAGCAAATCACCCTGATATTGATTGATCCATTCAAAATGTCCCAATCGGATATGACAGTCAGATGTACGCAGCATCATCGCGCCGAGCTCGAGCTTTTCACGCTGCACGCCTTGCTCGGAACTGGTAAAACCCACTGCATTACTCGATGCAACACCTAAGCTGTTCAGCACATGTCCTGCCAAATATTCACGAATAGTCGAGCGCAATACTGCACGACCATCGCCCATGCGTGAATAAGGCGTAGAGCCTGCGCCTTTGAGATGCAGGTCAATGGTTTGCCCATGTTTATCGATGATTTGCGCAATCAATAAGCCGCGTCCATCGCCCAATTGGCCGGCCCATTGTCCAAACTGGTGACCTGCGTAGACCATGGCCAAAGGTTCAAATTCTGCAAAGGTTCTTTGACCGCTGCAAATGTCTACCCAAGCCTGTTTATCTGTCTCAGACCATTGCAGCTCATCCGCAAGAGCGGCATTAAAATGCCCTGCTTTTGCACCTTTTAGAGGAACTGGCTGCTGATGGTGATACAGGCGAGGTGGCAGGGTGTTATAGCGGGCATTGAACAGCATAATGATCTTGAAAAATTCAAATTATGTTGAAACTATAGCAAAGACTGGATGGAAAAACTGTAGCTTAAAAACAATAAAACCTCCACAAGGGAGGCTCTATCATCAGAAGGGCTTATAGAATTAAGCTGTTTTCTTTTTCAAATTACGCATCAATTGATTTAGTGTTTCACGGTGCTGTGACAAACGCTGTTCAACTTGTAGGAATTCAAGTTTGAGTTTGTCATCCATCTGATGAATTTTTTCAGCAACTGCTGTTTTCTTCGCTTGAATTTCCTGCTCTTTTAATTTTGCCCAGTCATTCAAAGTTTGCGAAAACGCATCATATTCTTGAGAAATACGTTGTTTTGCTGTCGTAATATCATCGGTCATATTCAGACCATAGATCGCAAGGTCTTGTTCAGCATATTTGAACTTCATTGCCAACTCAGCTTTTTTAATATTAAAGCTTGGAATACGGCGTAAATTTTTAGCAAGACCTAATTTAGAGCAGCTCCAAATCAACCATTTTGTTGGATCGTATTGCCACCATTTCACACCATTACGGTAGTCGTATTGGAAAATGTGGTGATAGTTATGATAACCCTCACCCCAAGTAGCAATAGCTAGCCAGAAGTTATCACGCGCGGTGTTTTCGTCAGTATACGGACGTTTACCCCACATGTGACACAGTGAGTTAATAAAGAACGTCACATGATGGCTCAAGATTAGACGCATTAAACCGCCCAATAATAGAACGCCCCACATGTCGCCAACAGCCCAACCAATTGGCACTAAAATCGCCGCATGAACAGCAATTACCAGTGGAATGTAGTATTTATCTTGGAACAAAACGACTTTATCTTTTAACAGATCAGGTGCGTTTTTGTAGTTCGGTTCTGCTGCTGGATAATCACGAAGCATCCACCCGATATGGGCATACCAGAAACCACGATTAATCGAGTATGGATCTTGGTCAATATCGTCTACATGACGGTGATGTGTACGGTGACCAGAAGCCCAGAACAAAATACTGTTCTGAACAGCAAAAGTACCCATGAGCATTAAAATGATTTTTAAAGGCAAGGTTGCTTCATAAGCACGGTGTGCCCATAAGCGGTGATAACCTGCGGTAATACCTAAACTGCTGACACCCAGTAAAACAAACATACTGATCCAAGCAGCGGCACTAAAATCATGATTAATGGCATATAACGGAATTGCAATAACTGCGACAATAGGTAAAAACACCAATGCAAAAATAGCAATCCAGTTCATTGGGGCTTTGGGTAGGGGAGCATTCATCTCCAACAGCACTCCTGAAACCTTGGGAGGTATAGATAGGACTAATCCCATTAATTTTTTAAGGGATTTTAAACGTACAGAATAGTAGCACGGGAAAACCCGTTTTCACCACTGTTATTGTACAGTTGTATTGTACTAAACAGTAACATAATACGACTGAAGTTATTTGACTTTTTGTGGGGTAAAAAAGATGCTAAAAAAACAGCAAAATCGTCAAAATAATCCGCAGCTTTTGGTCAAACACTGTATCTGGGGCGGCTTTCTGATCAGTTGTCTGGGACTCATGGCCTGTCAAAGTTCTCCGACGCAGAAGGTGACTACAAAGTCACAAGGGAAATCACAGGAAAAGTCACATGGCAACAGCGTTGAGCAGCCATTAAAAGTCATTCGCGTAAATGATGGGATACAAGATATTCCATGGACGATTGTGCAAATTGCAGGGCAAAAAGCCAAGTTCTTTCATCATCAACCTTATCTTCAGTTCAATTCGCAATTTCGACAAATTCAGGGAAATACGGGATGTAACACTATCAGTGGCACTTATGTGATTGATACCTTAAAACACAGCATTGATCTGAATGCCCGAGCAGGTTATTTCAGCTGTGATTCGGCTTTGGCTCAAGAGGCTGAACTTTTAGATGCCTTGCAAGCCGCAACACAATTCCAAATAAAAGGGAAACACATGACGATGCAAAACAGTCGGGGACAAACTGTATTGGTTTTGGAAAGAAAATAGACCGATTGAAATATCGACGTGTTGATCGAGAAGTGAATTACACAAATCTAGGTGAATAAAGCAGCATTAAAAATGCTGCATCATTAATTTAGGATAGTCGGTAATTAAGCCGTTAATGCCCCAATCTTTAAGCTGTTTAGCACGATCAACGTCGTTGACAGTCCATACGCTCACATTTAATTTTGCCTGCTGCGTGGCCTGAATAATGTCTGAATTGGCGAGTTGGTTCATCCAACCGATTTGGATACAACCTAATTCAAGTGCTTGTTCAATCGCTTTAAATTTTACGTCTGTTTCAACCAAAAGCCCGCGTTTGAAGCCGGATTTTTTTTGTTGCAAAGCAAGATGAATTTTAGGGTCAAAACTGGTGATCACCGCGGAATGTTCGAAACCTTGGAGCTGTTGTTCCAAGGTTTCAGTCAGCGCTTCAGCTTCAGTCTGTGTCTTCACTGCTTTCACTTCGACTTCAATATGATCGAAGTTATGAATAATTTTGAGCGTTTGTTCGAGCAGTGGCGTCGGCTCAACTTTATTCCATTCTGACCATGTCACTGCATGGTTATACGGTTCTAGTTCAGAACTTTCGCATTCATAAAGATACTTATCTTGGCCGGTGGTACGGATGAATTGATCGTCATGCATCACAATTAAGGCGCGATCTTTTAGTTGTCGCACATCAAATTCAACTGAGCGTATGCCTAAATCTTGAATATATTGGAAACCACCTAGGGTATTTTCAGGTGCTTCACCACGAGCGCCACGGTGACCGATTATGCGCATAAAGGGCCTGCAAAATTGAAAGATAAAAACATAGTGTCCTGTAAGAATGACAGGGAGATGACACTGTTATTTTGATCCGATCATCCTGAAATACAAGAATGATCGGACGAAATGTTTCGATTTATTTCAATGTAAAATAGACTTTTAATTGGTCAAAGGATTTGAGCAATTTTTGAATCCAAAACTTATTGATCAATCGTGTCGTTAATATTTTTCTGCCACAGCACCTCAGAACCACCTTCAGCGCGTTGTAATGTACGCGATGCGACAAATAACCAGTCAGAGAGTCGGTTAAGTAGCTGCAATGACGGTGCTTGAATGTTCTGGTCACGGTTATGTACAGCCATTAAACGACGTTCTGCACGGCGGCAAACTGCACGCGCTTGATGGGCAAAGCTGCACACCAATGTTCCTGATGGCAGGATAAAGTCTTTGAGCATTGGCAGCGCTTCATTCATACGGTCAATGTCATTTTCCAAAAACTCAATTGACACAGGTTGTACCAAGTTGAAGTTTGGAATGCAGACTTCACCGCCAAGGTCGAATAACCAATGCTGAATCAGGCTGAGCGATTTATCCCAAGCCGCTTTGTCTTCAATACTGCTAAGTGCGATGTGCGAACGCAGAATACCAATGCTTGAATTGAGTTCATCGACATCTCCTAAGGCTTCAATGCGTAAATCATCCTTTGCTACACGTGATCCGTCACCAAGACCTGTTGTGCCTGAATCGCCTGTGCGGGTATAAATTTTACTTAAACGGTGGCCCATTTTAATTGTCCATTTTTTGATTAAAAGTTGAATAAATCAGTGTGAAATTAATATCTAACTGTGATGCCAAAGGAAGCCAAACGGCCGCCATTTAAATAGAATTTGCCGTCGAAATTGCCAGCAGAAGCCGTTTTATATTGAACATCGCCGACATTTTGAATATTGGCAAAGAAGCGCAGTTGCTCGTTGGGTTGGTAATAACTATTGAAATCAATCTGAGCATGTCCAGGGATCACATCCTCATCATAATTACTGCTGTCTGAATGGCTGTTCGCACTCAGTGTTGTTGACAGCCCATAATGTTCATCAGCCCAACCAGCTGACAATGCCAGTTTTTGACGTGGGCGGCGGCTCAAATCCAAACCTGTTTTATCATTTTTTGCTTGATTGTAGCTATAACTGGCCTTTGTAAAAAATGCCTCATTGCTCCAATTCACATAGACTTCTGAACCTTGAATGGTCACTGCATCAATATTGGCAAACTTCCAGTTATTGTTGGGATCAGAATCAATAAGGTTATCAATTTCAGTTCTGTAGATAGACAAACCAGTTTTTAGTTGTGGTGTCATTTGTAGGTCTAGCCCAATTTCATAGGATTGACTTTCTTCGGGTTTTAAGTCAGGGTTTGCATAGTCGCCATAATATAAGTCGTTCATGGTTGGCGCTTTAAATGCTGTACCAATATTGGCATAGCTACTAAACAACGGCGTGAAAAAATAACGCGCAGCAACTTGTCCGACCGTGTGTTGACCATATTTTTCATGGTCTTCACGACGAATACCCGCTTGAGTTTTTAATTTATCAGTTTGATATTGGTGCTGTAGATAATAACCCGTACTGTTTAAGTCTTGATGAAAAGACTCTGCAGTTTTTAGCGTTGATGTTTCTAGCTGCCGATGGGTGATGCCTGCAATGATGTTCTGAGACGGCGTCATTTGCTGTTTTGCGGTCAGTTCATATTCAGTGGATTCATAATGGGTCTGTTCAAAGATTTTGAGCTGTTCCAACTCATCTTTAAAATAAGACACGCGAGCATTCAGGGTCAGCTGATCTGTGGGGTTGAAGTGTGACTTCAGGGTTGCAATTTGATTTTTAAAATCTTGCGACTTTTGCTCATATTGCAGTGAATTCCAGCTGTATTGCTCATATTGAGCATTACCTTGGTTTTCAGAATAATCCAATGAAGTGCCAAAGCGTGTTTCTTCATAGCCAAATTTGGTAGACACGCCTTTTTGATTAAAGCTAGAAGCTCTGGCATTTTCATGTTCATGAATCAATGTGCCGTCGGTTTCTAAACGCTGTCCACGAATTTGCGCATAAAAACCTTGCTTGGCTAGGTCTACCCCGACAGTACTTTTATAGGTTTGATTTCCACCTATTTCAGCGCTGATAAAAGCTGCATTTTTTTCAGGGGTTTTGCTAATGATTTGTACCACACCACCAATGGCATTGGTGCCATAAAGGACAGATGCTGGGCCTTTTAAAACCTCAATCTGCTTAATGTCTGTGGTATCTATAAAATTATTTGGCGCTAAACCGCTGGCATCATTATTTAAACGGACACCGTCACGCAATACCAAAGTGTGGTCTGACTCTGTGCCACGTAAAAAAAATGAAGCTTGTTGTCCATAGCCACCCAGCTGCACCATATTGATAGAAGCATCACTCATTAATAAATGTGGAAATGATGCAATTGGTGATTGATCTATGAGCGACTCATCAATAATGGAAATACGTGCTGGCACATTTTCCAATTTTTCTGCAGAACGTGTTGCTGTGACGACAATGGTGTCCATTCTAGGTTGTGTAATGGAATCCGCTGCAACAGACATTTCGGAGTTAAAAATACAAAGCGCAGATATGCCAGCTGCAAGCGCAGTCGGCTGAAAAGGAAAAGGCATACAAAGCTCCATGCATTTACCCCACGTAAATGATTGAGTGATAGAACACGGTCGGCAGGTATCGGACTGGCAAGGTTTCGCTTGCGCACCGTTGCGGGGGCAGTGTTGTAGAAACTTCCCATGCCAACTGTTGTGAATGGTTTAAGTATAGAGAACTCCGATTTATCGAACAATCGAATCCGTCGGGCATTTTAAGATAGCTGCATATACAGCTTGACTTGCTGTGGGGCAGAAACTAATCTGCCCATGCTTCAGGTGCTTCCTTAATTGAGAAGTGAAACTGGGAAGTCAGTCCAGCAGTATAGATCTGTTGTTATCTGACACTGCCCCCGCAACGGTGAATCGTTATTCATAACGTAAGTCCGGAGACCGGCCTGATGCAGACCTATTCATAATGCGGCGGGCGTTATAGCGGGATTGCATGCTTCTGTCTGAAAAATGGCAAGCCATCGCTTACCCAAAAACTGCCTCGCGTTAATCACTTTTATTTCGCACGGGTGGTGCGATCGGGGAATACAGCATGCATTCTTTCTCTAAGACTCTTATCGGGTCGCTTTTTGTTTTATCTCCACTTTCTGCGGCCATGGCAGAAGACCAAGTTCATCAACTTCCAGTCATTACCAACACCGTTGCCAATATTGTTGAGCAAGACTCACAAAAAACTTTGGCAGCAGTGACCGTGATTAGCCGTGAAGAAATTGAACGTAAGCAATTTAATTCATTACAAGACTTATTACGTACTGTGCCGGGCGTCACGTATAGCAATACTGGCGGTTTAGGTAAAGTTACCAGTGTTTCAATTCGCGGTACGGGTAATCGCCATGCATTGGTCTTGGTGGATGGTCAAAAGGTAGGTTCAGCAACGCTTGGTGAAACGGCTTTTGAACACTTCCCAATTGATCAGATTGAGCGTGTCGAAGTTCTGCGTGGTCCGCGTTCTAGCTTGTATGGTTCAGAAGCGATTGGCGGTGTAATTCAAATCTTTACCCGTAAAGGCACGCAAAACGGCATAAAACCATTTGCATCTTTTACCTATGGTTCGCATGAAACGTATCAAGGGAATGTTGGTTTAAATGTTAAACATGACAATACTTGGGCAACCTTGAGTTTAGCTGGCACCAAAACCCAAGGCATCGACGCGACAAATATTAATGAAGCCAATGATTTAGATAAAGACGGCTACGAAAATAAGTCTGCATCTTTACGTATGGGGCATAAATTCAATGATCAGTTTGATATTGATGCAAGTGTTTTAGTTGTTGATGGTGAAAATGAATATGATAATAGGGATGACTGGGGTTCTCCTTATATTGATGCAAAAAATGTGCATAGTAAAATCGAGCAAAATGTTTACAGCATTGGTGCTACCTACAAGCCATTTGATGTGTGGACTACAGGATTAAAGTTAGGTCGCTCTGAAGACAAGTTAGATAGCCGAGATGGCTATCCATCAGTGATCAACACTCAGCGGGACAGCTTATCTTGGCTGAATACATTGAACTTTAATCAGCAAAATACATTGATGCTTGGCTTTGATTATCAGAATGATGAAGTCTCAGGTACTAAAGCTTATGCTGTTAAAGAGCGTGATAACAAAGCTTATTTTGCGCAATATCTAGGTTCATTTGGTAACTTCGATGTGCAAGGTGCAGTCCGTCAGGAAGATAACGAGCAGTTTGGTAATCATACGACTGGAAGCGCAACTTTAGGATATCGCTTCAATGATGCCATACAAACTTATGTCAGCTATGGCACCGCATTCAAAGCCCCAACATTCAACGATTTGTATTGGCCAGGAAGTGAAAGCCCGACATTGGTTCCAGAGGAATCTGAAAACTATGAAGTTGGTTTCAAGGGCGTGGTCAGCAATGTTCAATGGGAGCTAAACGCTTTCCATAATGAAATTGAAAACATGATCGCATGGGCACCAAATGCATCGGGGAACTATGTTCCAAGCAATATAGATAAAGCCAAAATTAAAGGCGCTGAACTATCACTTACTCAGCAGTTGAATAATTTTCTTTGGAATATCAATTATACCTATCAAGAGCCTGAAAATGAGACAGCAGGGTCCCATGGCAAGCAGTTGGTCTTAAAGCCAAAGCAAATCTTTAATGCATCAGCTGATTATACGATGGATAAATGGACTGTCGGCGCTTCAGTTCATGCCGAAGATAAGCGTTATACCAATGCTGCAAATACTGATGAGTTGGGTTCTTTTGCCACAGTAGATACGCGAGTAACTTATCAAGCAACGCCTGAATTCAGTGTTCAAGCCAAGCTTGCCAATATGTTTGATAAAGAATATTCGACCAACTACAGCAATAGCACTTTATTTAATCAAGACGGCCGCACAGCTTGGATAACCTTACGTTATGCGATGAAATAATTCATTAAAATTTCAAAAGGCCCTGATCATTCAGGGCTTTTTATTTTTGCGCAGTAATCATGCTGAAAATCCACGCAATGCATGAAAATTGCATTACAATGATTCGCCTTTATATTCATAGATAGGCTATGAATAGGGCGGAGTCAGAGCCAAAACAACATGCGAACCCGTGCCAAAATCTGCGGAATTACACGTACTCAAGATATTCAGTCTGTCGTCCAAGCTGGTGCAGATGCGATAGGATTTGTATTCTTTGCGCCCAGCCCGCGCAGTGTAACGGCAGTGCAGGCCGCTGAACTGATTCAGCATGTGCCGCCGTACGTGCAGACCGTGGGTTTATTTGTGAATGCGTCGGCTGTGGACATACAGGCTATTTTAAAAATTTCACCTGTAGACATACTGCAGTTTCATGGCGATGAAAGCCCTGAACAGTGCCAAACGATTGCGAAGTCCGTTGGACGCCGTTGGTATAAAGCCATTCAAATGAAACCTGAATTGGATGTGATTGCAGAAATCCAAGCTTTTCAGCAGGCAGGGGCAAGCGCCGTACTGTTAGATGCATGGCATCCTGAGCTGAAAGGCGGTACAGGGCATAGCTTTGACTGGGCACAGTTCCCAAAACTCGATATTCCTTTAATTTTGGCGGGCGGTTTAAAGCCTGACAATATTGAAGAAGCGATTCAAACCACTGGCGCTTACGCCGTAGATGTGAGCGGTGGTGTAGAATCGGCAAAAGGTATTAAAGACCAACAACTCATAGAACGCTTTATGCAAGGAGTCCATCGTGGATCAGCAAAATAAGATTGACTATACCCAATTCCCTGACGCACAAGGGCATTTTGGTATTCATGGCGGGCGTTTTGTGTCAGAAACTCTTATGGCAGCACTTGAGGACTTAGAAAAACTCTATTTCCGCATGAAAGATGATGCACAGTTTTTGGCAGAATTCGACCGTGACTTGGCGTATTACGTCGGTCGTCCTAGTCCTTTGTATTATGCTGAACGATGGTCGAAAGAGTTGGGTGGTGCGCAAATTTATTTAAAACGTGAAGACCTGAACCATACAGGTTCACATAAAGTGAATAACACGATTGGTCAGGCTTTGCTGGCTAAACTTTCAGGTAAAAAACGTATTATTGCGGAAACAGGCGCAGGTCAGCACGGCGTAGCAACGGCAACGATTGCAGCGCGTTTAGGCCTTGAGTGTGTGGTGTTTATGGGTGCTGAAGACGTAAAACGTCAAGCCATGAACGTATACCGTATGCGTTTGCTTGGCGCAACGGTCGTACCTGTGGAAAGCGGTTCAAAAACATTGAAAGATGCGATGAACGAAGCAATGCGTGACTGGGTAACCAATGTTGACTCTACTTATTATGTGATTGGTACTGTGGCTGGCCCACACCCATATCCGCAATTGGTTCGTGATTTCCAATCGATCATTGGCCGTGAAGCGCGTAAACAAATTCAGGAACAAGCTGGCCGTTTACCAGATGCGCTTGTTGCATGTGTAGGCGGCGGTTCAAATGCAATGGGCTTATTCTATCCATTCTTAAATGATGAAGATGTGAAAATGTACGGTGTTGAAGCTGCAGGCTACGGCATTGAAACGGGCAAGCATTCTGCACCATTAAACGCAGGTCATGTCGGTGTACTTCACGGTAACCGTACGTACTTGATGTCGGATGATCAAGGTCAAATCATTGAAACACATTCAATCTCTGCAGGCTTGGACTACCCAGGTGTAGGCCCTGAGCACAGTTTCCTCAAAGATATGCACCGTGTGAACTATGTGCCAATCAATGACACTGAAGCGCTGCAAGGTTTCCGTGACTTAACCCAAATTGAAGGTATTATCCCTGCATTGGAAAGCTCACATGCGATGGCTTATGTGACGAAACTTGCGCCGACCATGGACAAAGACCAAATCATTATTGCGACTGTATCAGGCCGTGGCGATAAAGATTTAATGACCGTTGCCCGCATTGATGGCGTGGAAATGGTTGAGATATAAACTCCTTTAAGCCTCTCCCTTTGGGATGAGAATCTCGGAATATATTCTGAGTTCGCAAGTGGAGAGGGTGAATTAAAAATCGCGCAGAAGCAATTCCGCGCGATTTTTTCTTGCTGAAAATTTTATTGAGGCAAATCACTACAAAATAGATGCAGAATAAAAGTGTGAAATAAATCACAATACTGTGGAAATTTTATTGCTTTAGAAAGACTTTATAACAATGACATTTACCCAATTGGTTCGTGCAGAATCCTTTCCAACCCATATTTCTTGGCAATGGCGTGATACTTTTGCGCTGTGTATTCTTCCGCTGATCTTGCTCAACAGTTATGTCTTAGACCAGTTTTTTGGTGTTTCGGTTCAGGTTGCTTTGGGTGATTCGATCTTTCGCGGCATTTTATTTATTGCTGTATGTTGGCTCTATAAAACGATGTTGTATACACACTGACAAAAGTATAAACAGGCTTTTTGGCGTTCAAGCCTGTTGGTGGTTGTCGGTGCAGTCGCTTTACAAGTGGTGATTTTTTTTACACGCAGCCTGTTGCCAGTGGGCGAGAGCATTGAAAAAGAATCGACCATTGATCCTAATACGATTGCGTTTTTTAGCTTGCTGATCATCAGTCTTGGGCCATTATTTACCGCTTTGCTCGAAGATATTATTTTCCGCTATACCTTGCTACAAAAGCTATTTGTACAGCCGTGGCTGTGGCGAGTGATTTTGGTCTTGCTGAACTCAATCTTATTCGGCTTGATTCATTATCATAATTTCGATGGCGATTTGATTGCGACCATCAGTTTTATGGCGGCAGGCCTATTTCTCAACCTGATCTATTTGTGGACGCGTAACATTTGGCATGTCTTACTCATTCATTTCGTTAACAACGCGGTACTATCGTTAGGCGGCGTGATTTTATTGAAATTGCTTCAGCCCTATGTGGGCAGTTGAAGTCAAAAATAGGGGGGAAGATTGTGTCTAGTTTATTTATGGTGATGCTCGGCGGACGCCATTCAAGAGCAAATATCGAAGTGCATGATGTCATTCTTGCAGTGGGTAACGCATTAGAAGAGGTTTATCCACAACTGAGAACGGCATGGTTTGGTGAGCAAAAAGGCTTACATATTGATGCTTGGGCACAGGTACATACAGTCAGCACTGAAAATCGGCATTATCGTATCCAATTTTGTGATGCCGCGCCCCGAGCTGAAGATGAAAAATTATGGCTGATTAATCTCGGGGGATATGATGCCCGCGAATTTGGTGAATTACATCGTTATGTTTTGGTGACAGGACAAAATGCCGTTGTTGCAAAACAACGAGGCAAGGCTTTTTTTGAGTCACATTGGCAAAAACAGCATACCGACCGAACCCTAGATGTTGATGATTGTATTGCGATTGATCATGTGTATAGGCGCTATATCGAATTGGTTGAAACGCCGCATAGCCAGCAAAATTCATGGAAAAATGATTACATCTTAATAAATGAACATTTGTGATGATTAAGAGCTGAAATGTCAGCTTTTATATTTTTTTGTGATATTCGCCTGAAATCAGATGGATTGTCTTTTCAGGCGTTAAATAATAGGCATAATAACATTCAGGATTTAGACCTTAAACCTCAATGGAATGGCGTATATGGATTTAATACGGCCGAATGGACAGCCGCATTATGGGCGTTTTAGTGAACTTCCCAATCGCATCGATTTAAGTAAGTATGAATATAAGACACCGTATGGAAAACGACTTGAAGGTTGGCGTAAGCGTTTAAAATATAAAAAATTTAAATTTTGTTGTATTCAGCATGAACATTATACGATTGGTCTAGCGATCGCCGATATCGCGTGGGCGGGGCACGGTTTTGTCTATGTGTATGATCATATTACGAATGAAGTGTTGGAATGGAATTCGATTAATTTCCTATCACGCAATACCGTTTTAGATGAACAACCTTTATTTAATCAGAGTCATTTTATTAAGTCAGGGATTCAACTGGATATTCAGCATGCCAATGGTGTGCGATACATTCAAATGTCAAAACATGGCGAACTCAAACTGAGCGCTCGAGTGTTTTGCGCAGGGACAGATCCGCTGAGTATGTGTAGCCCTACAGGGATTAATGGTTGGACCTATACTCAAAAATTGACGACGTTAGGGTGTGAAGGTTTTTTTATCAATAAGCAAGGCAAGACCATTCAATTCCATGACCGGACATTGGTGTCTTTAGATGATACCTGTGGTTTTCTTCGTCCTGAAACCGCATGGTTTTGGTTATCGTGTAACTTTTGGGACAGTCAAAATCGACGCGTTGGGATCAATCTTGCCTCTGGGGTAAATGAAAGCTTTGGTAATGAAAATTGTCTGTGGGTCAATGGACATCTGTATGCCATGTCTGATGTGTTGTTTCAACAGCAAGGCGATAATCAATGGAATATTAGCTCATTAGACAACAGCTTAAATTTGATCGTCAGCACAGGTTGGCGGCGCTATGAAAACCTGAATTTAAGATTGGTCGGTAGTCAGTTCAGTCAATGGCAGGCAAAAATTAGCGGTACAATTCAACGTGATGGCGAAGAAATAGTATTCTTAAATGAATATGGTTTACTTGAGCAGCACTATGCAAAATGGTAAGTCTAAGCCTATAAAAAAGCCGCAATCGATGCGGCTTTTTTTATTCAATTTTTATTTTGCAGCTTGCCAAAACACTTCTGCAGCTTGAATTGGATCATTGGTTTCTTCATAAGTTTTTAACCAAAGATCATAATTTTGCACAATGGGATGCTGACTCGGATGGAAGTCTTTTTTAAACCAATCTCGATATGGCTTGCTCATTCGGGTGAGGGTGCCATTTTTACCAAAGAACCACGGTAAGCCTTTCATATTTAATTTTAAACGTTCAGTGAAACTGAAGCCGTCATGTTTCAGCATCACATTGGCACGGTATAAGGTAAAGCCGAGCATCAATCCACTAGTCCAGACCAAAGTAAATTTCTTTAAATTTTCATCGACCTTAGCCACATCTTTCATCACATCAAAAGCTACATCGCGATGTTCCATTTCTTCTATCGCATGCCAAATAAATAATGCACGGACATAAGGATGCGCAGATTCTAGTACGGACTTTTGGCTACAAAAGGTTTCAGCCATCAGCGCAGTCAAGTGCTCGGCGGAAGCCGTCATGGCAATGTTGTATTCTGGTGAGCGCTTGCTCAGTTCAAATTTAAAAATTTTATTTAGACGTTTAATGAACGCATCGACAGGCATGCCTTGTTGTTTCATTAACATGTTCAATTTGTCATGCGCCATACCGTGCTGCGCTTCTTGACGAATAAAGTCAGCGACACGTTGTTGTAAATCAGGGTCTTGAATTTGACTGCGGAACAGACGTACAGATTCAATAAAATAGCGCTCGCCATCAGGAAAGGTCAGGCTCAAGGCATCAAACATACGTGTTAAAAAAGGGTCTCCGCCAAACCAATAGCGCGGGATTTCTTCTAACTTAAAATTTAGCTTTGTGCGAACAATGGGTTCGACTTGATATTTGACGATAGCATTCATGATATTTTTTCTGTGCGAGTCGTATTGATTGCAGTATGTCGGAGAAATTGCACTTTGTTTTGACAGATATTGCCAATTTTTATACATTTTACGCCATGATGAAAATATAAAATGTCAGAATTGGCAGGTCAGAAAGAGGGGCGAGATGGCTGAAATTCAGATCCCAAATGGTTATTTCCAACTGTGGAATATGGTCTTAATTGAGCGTGAATTAAACTATACACAGCTTGAATGGATTGCGCCGTATGCTGCGCAAATTCAGCATGTGCTGTCTTTGCCGATCGACTCTCAATCGCCGAATTCTTTTTTTAACAGCATCATGCAACTGACTCAGCAGCATCTGGATTGCCCGCAATTGGTTTTTGAAATGGCCAAGTATATTCGTGCGGAGCATTTTGGGGTGTTAGGCTATATGGCGACACTGAGTAATAGCGTAGCAGATGCTTTGCAATATGTGATGCGGTTTAGTCGTTTGGTGATTGATGGCGCGCAAATTGTGCCGATGAATATGAGCCATCAAGATCATCAAATTATACTGTCTTGGCCACAGCATGATGATGAATATGCGTTGGTGAATGAATTGACCATGGCCTGTATGGCACATTTGGCCAAGCAAATTTTTCCAGATTCTTTAAAGTTACTCCGCATTCATTTTGCACATGTGCCGCGGATGGCACGTTATCACTATGAAAAGTTTTATGGTTGCCAAATGGAATTTTCGACCCTTAAATATTCATTTGTGATTCATGCAGACAGTTTGGATTTAAAGTCAGAACTTGCTGATCCGTCACTGATGCAATTGTTATTACGTCAGGCCGAAGAGGCGATCGCCGCTCGTCCGCAACATGCAGATCCAATTCTACAGATGCAACAATGCATCGCTGATCATCTCAAACGAAAACAGCAAGCCCCTAAAATAGAGTGGTTAGCAGAGGAGTTACATCTGTCAGTCAGAACCTTGCAACGACAGTTAAAGGAGAAAGACACTTCGTTTAAACGGCTTTTGGAGCTGGAACGGATGAAACGCTGTGAATATCTACTTTCACAACAAACCCATTTGACAGATATCGCTTTACAGCTAGGTTATTCAGATCAGTCTGCTTTGGCACGTGCTTTTAAGGCATATAGCGGAGAGACATTATTAGCGCGAAAAAAAGCCTTGAGATTAGAATAAAACTTGCAGATTGCTCGTCAAAAAAGCCATTCATACAGCATTAAAAAAAGCGGTCAAACGACCGCTTTTTCTTTTAAACCAAGCTTATGCCGCAGCTTTTAATTTTGGATAACGCAGTAAAATGGCAAGGATGGCAAAGATCGCCAAGACCCAACAGTAATACACACTACCAATCAGTTCTACAGGCGAAAGTTTGGCGATCGAACAAGCCAGTAACAGCTGTGCACCATAAGGAATGAGACCTTGGACTACGCAAGAGAAAATATCCAAGAGCGCAGCAGCCCGTTTTGGGTCTACACCATATTCTTTGGCGACTTCACGTGCCATGTCACCAGATAAAATAATTGCGACAGTGTTGTTTGCTACAAATAGGTTGGAGAAAATCACCAAGAAACTGATACCAATTTCACCTGCGCGTTCAGCACCAACTTTAAAGCAGCGTGTCATGCTGTAAATACGTTGAATCAGCCATTCTAAACCGCCTTCTTTTTGCATAATGGCAGAAATACCACCCAAGAAAATAGAAAGCAGGGCAACTTCAAACATGCCGGTAAAGCCGTCATAAATAGAATTATTTAAGCTTAAAAAATTAAATTCAGGTTGAATCACCAAACCAATCAAACCAGACAGTAAGACACCAATAGTCAGCACAGCAAGCACGTGCAAACGTGAAAAGGCCAAAATAAATACGGCTAAATACGGCAGGATTAGCCACGCATTATAAGCTTTGTGTTCAATCGCTTGTGAACCTTGACTCATAATTAAATAGATACAAATGCTAACGATCGATGCAGGAACAGCAATCCAGACATTGACCTTAAATTTATCGCGAAGCTGAACTTTTTGACTGTTCGTTGCAGCAATGGTGGTATCTGAAATCATCGACAGATTATCACCAAACATGGCACCACCGACCACAGCACCAATGGCATACACCACTTCAATTTCGGTGACTTGTGTAAAACCAAAGGCAATTGGCGCGCAGGCTGCAATAGTGCCCATGGAGGTTCCCATCGCTGTGGCAATAAAGGCCGCAATAATAAACAGCATGGGCAGCACGAACTCAGGCGCAATCATCGATAGTCCCAACTGCACTGTTGCATCGACACTACCGATGGCACTGCTGACACTGGCAAAAGCACCAGCGAGCATAAAGACCATGAACATTAAGATCAAATTCGGGTGGCTGGCACCTTTCATAAATGTATCAATCGCGTCATTGATCTTGCCGCGATAGAGCAAAATTGCCAATACAATTGCAGGAAGAGCAGCGACTGGGGCTTTCACTTGATAGAACGCAAACTCAGTTCCAATGATGGAATGGTAAATACCACTGCCCAAAAAAATGGTCAGAAAAACAATAAGCGGGAGCAGTGCAAATGCCCGAGCAGGCACTTTCACTTGTGAATCGGAGGACATAGGAGATAAAAAAATAAAAGTATGCGGCTAGTATAAAGCAGGTTTTGCAATTTAAGGAAAATTAAAATGTAAATGCTAAGCCTGTTATTTTTAACATTTTTTTGATGATAAAATTAAGTTAATCTAAAACCTTATAATTTTGCCAGATCCTAAAATTAGGCATCTTTGATCATTGTGAAAAAAACTGAAATATCGGTAAATGATGCTTTCGGGTTGTTCTGGAAAATTATGTTTGCATGAGAAATGCCGACTGAGGATTGTATGCCCTGTTCAATGGGTAAAAAATAGCGTTACAATGCGATGTCTTGTATTTCGACAAAACCCACATCATAGTTTTGATTCATTCAAGGAAAGTATAACCCTATGTCACGTTTAGCCACTCGATTTGGAACGCTTAAATCTCAACAGCGTAAGGCCTTGGTTTCTTATGTTATGGCTGGTGACCCTCATCCACAAGTAACGGTACCTTTGTTACATCAAATGGTTGAGGCAGGTGTAGATGTGATCGAATTGGGTCTTCCATTTTCAGACCCAATGGCGGATGGTCCTGTTATTGCACTTGCCGCTGAGCGTGCGCTTGCTGCAGGAACCAATACTCTAGATGCCTTGAACATGGTGAAAGAGTTCCGTAAAAACGATACAGAAACACCCGTGGTACTGATGGGCTATTTAAACCCCGTTGAAGTAATCGGCTATGAAAAGTTTGTTGCCTATGCACATGAATGCGGTGTAGATGGCGTGCTCTTGGTGGACCTTCCACCAGAAGAAGCAAAAGATCTAGATGTAGTATTGAAAAAATATGACATGGATCAAATCTTCTTACTTGCGCCAACATCCACTGATGAACGTATTCAGCATGTGGTGAAACAAGCCAGTGGATTTATCTACTATGTTTCTTTGAAAGGTGTGACAGGTGCAGCGACATTAGACGTGGCTGAAGCTGCGGCACGTATTCAAAAAATCAAATCGTATACTCAGGTACCTGTCGGCGTTGGCTTTGGTATCAGTGATGCAGCATCGGCGAAAGCCATGGGTGTTGCTGCGGATGCGGTGATTGTAGGTAGTGCTTTTGTTAAACAATTTGCAAACTTAGCGCCAGAACAAGCTGTAATCGAAACAGTGAATAAAGTGAAGGAGCTTCGAGCTGCGCTCGATGAGTTAGTATGAGTCAAGACGCAAAAACAGGCAAAATTCTGAGCGCATCTACGCCATGGACAGAGCGTGCGGTACCAGGTATTCATGTACCTGATGAACAGCAAGCATTAAAGGCGACATTTACTGAGCCGACGATTGAATGTCCTGAGTGTCATGCACTTGTGACTCGTACTGCAATGTCATTTAATGCCTACGTTTGTCCGCAGTGTGATGAACACTTGCGAATGAAAGCGCGTGATCGTTTGAACTGGTTCTTTGACCAAGTACAAAAAGAATTGGGTCAAGAATTTAAAGCCAAAGATCCACTTAAATTTGTAGATAGCAAAGCGTATCCAGACCGTATGTCTGAAGCGCAGAAAAAAACCGGTGAAACAGAAGCTTTAGTGGTAATGCAAGGAACGCTTAAAGGCATTCCAATGATTGCAACCGCATTTGAATTTGATTTCATGGGCGGTTCAATGGGTACTGTTGTAGGTGACCGTTTTGTTCAGGCTGCTGAACTTGCGATTAAAGCTAAACAACCGCTTATTTGCTTCGCTGCCTCTGGCGGTGCACGTATGCAAGAAGGCATGTTGTCACTCATGCAAATGGCGCGTACTTCTGCTGCCATCCAAAAAATGAAAGATGCTGGCTTGCCTTATCTAGTGGTGCTGACACATCCAGTCTATGGTGGTGTGACTGCATCATTGGCAATGCTCGGTGATGTTCACTTGGCTGAGCCGAAAGCCATGATTGGTTTTGCTGGTAAGCGTGTGATTGAGCAAACTGTACGTGAAAAATTGGAAGAACCGTTCCAACGTGCAGAATACTTGCTTGATCATGGTGTAGTCGATCAAATTGTCCACCGTCATGCATTACGTGATACAGTTTATCGTATTGTAGCGAAATTGATGAACTTGCCTTGAACACAGCACCACTTGCAACTGATTCTTTAAACACATGGCTCGATTATTGGAGCCATGTTCATGTTACGGGTATTGATTTAGGTCTGGAACGGGTGATTCCTGTTGCGGAACGACTCGGTGTAACCCAGCCTGATGCGAAAGTGCTGACGGTCGCGGGAACAAACGGTAAAGGTTCAACCACGACCACTTTGGCTGCGATTTTAAATGCCCAGGGGTATAACGTGGGGCTATACCAATCACCGCATATCTATCGATTCAATGAACGTGTAAAGCTTCAAGGTGTTGAAGTAGCCGACCAAACCCTGATTGATGCTTTTGTAGCTGTTGATCAGGCGCGTCGTGAATGTGAATTAAGTTTATCTTTTTTTGAAGCGACCACTTTGGCCGCTTTTGTTATTTTTAAACAACAACATTGTGATGTATGGGTACTTGAAGTAGGCCTAGGTGGTCGACTTGATGTAGTCAATGTCGTCGATCCAGATGTTGCAGTGATTACCAATATTGGTTTAGACCATACCGATTGGTTGGGCGACACCATTGAAAAAATTGCTTTTGAGAAAGCAGGAATTATTCGTCCGAATATTCCCGTAATTTTTGGTGGGCAGCAAGTTTTGCCTGAAGCTATTCGTCAAAAAGCAGAAGATTGCCAAGCCGCTTTACATGTACTCAATCGTGATTATTTTTATCAGTACAGTGATGATGGACAATCTTGGATGTTTGCCTCATCAGGTTCGACCTTAAAACTCCCCGTGGGTTCTTTGGCACTCGAAAATATCGCTACGGCTGTAGCAGCAATATTGGCCAGTGGTTTGGTGGTCTCTCAGCAGTCGATCGCTCAGGGGATTATCAATGCCAAGTTACAAGGCCGTTTTGAAGTTAGAGAAATTGCAGGAAAAACGGTGATTTTCGATGCAGGACATAACCCGCATGGTGTTGAATTTTTGTTAAAGCAATTGCGAAATTTCCTCCAGTACAATAAACAATACACAGAAGTGATCAGCGTTTTCTCCATGCTGACTGATAAAGACATAAATTCTGTCGTTAACTTATTGAAAGATACGGTAAGAATGTGGAAAATTGCACAATTAAATGTGCCACGTGCGGCATCTATCACACAATTGGGTAGCGCACTACAGCATCAAGTCGTAGAACATTATGACAATGTGCAATTAGCTTTTAAGTCCGCGCTGGAAGAAACAAAGAATAATCAGCTGATTCTGGTATGTGGTTCATTTCATACCTTAGAAGCGGTATGGGAGTATCTGGAAGAATGTCAATGAATAACAAACAACGCTGGATGGGTGGTGTTGTTTTATTAGGTGGTGGTGTACTGCTGGCCGCACTTTTACTTAAAGGCAAAGAAGAAATACATCAAAATCAAAGCCAAACCCCTGAAATGGCTCAAGTTGAGCAACAAGGTCAGGGTGCGGGTAAAATGTCATCATTGACTGTTGATGTTGAAACTGAAAAGCGTTTGCTCGAAGAACAACGACGTACCCGTGAAAAATCGGTTGCGGAGCAAGAAGCACGTGCAGCAGAATTTTTAGCGATGCAACAACAAGCGGAAGCGGATGCAGCACGTAAAGCAGCAGAAGAATATGCAGCTTTAAACGCACATCGTTCAGCTCAACAAAGTTCGGATAATATTCCGCCCGAATTGGTTGAAGATGAAAAAGCCAAGCAAAAGCGTTTAGCTGAGGATAAGTTGGCGGCTCAAAAAAAGTTAGAGACTCAGTCGGCGCAGCAAAAGGCTGATCAGGCACGTATCGCAGCAGATAAACAAAAAGCCGAAGCAAAACGTAAAGCGGATGCTCAAAAAGAAGCTGAACGTAAAGCACATGCTGAAGCTGAGAAAAAAGCAGCAGATAAGAAAGCAGCAGATAAGAAAGCAGCCGAAGCGAAGCAACAAGCTGAAGAAAAGCGTAAAGCCGAAGAAAAACACAAGGCAGAAGAAAAGCGTAAAGCAGAAGCTAAGAAAAAAGCTGAAGCTGAAAAAGCACGTGATCTGTTGGAAAATGGCGATAAGCAATGGATGGTGCAAGTTGCACTGGCTGCCAATGAAGCCAATGCAGATGCCGTCGCTGCAAAATTACGTGCAAAAGGCTATAAAGTGACGAAGAGTCCTACATCTAAAGGCATTCGTATTATGGTCGGTCCATCGAAGGACCGTGATGCTGCGGACGCAACACGTAAAAAGATCAATTCAGATGCAAGTTTGAATATGAAATCTGCGTGGGTGATTGATTGGGTACCACTCGATAAACGCTAAGTTTATTTGAGGAATGACCTTTAATAAGATGGATTCAGTAGTTGCTGCTGAATCCATTTTACATTTTCAGGGCTGAATAAACGGTCAATATTTTTCCAAATAGGGTGGAAGCCATAGCCACCTTGTTTCATTTCACGTTTTGCTTCCTCAATGGACCAATGCTGAAAAATAATACGGTACATGGCCACACTCGCGCCTGTACGGTCTGAGCCGTGGTAGCAATGGATTAAAACTTTTTGCTGCTGTTGTTCAGCTTCTTTTATGGTTTTCATCACCGTCAGTAAATCTTCACGATCGATTTGCCACGTGTGTATCGGAATATGTACAAATTTAATCTTTTGCATATCAATAGCATTTTTTAAGCGTTCTGGGTCATGGTGCCGTGAACGTAAATTTATGATCACATCGATTTGCTGTTCTCGTAGAAAAGGGGCGAGATCTGCATCAGGTTGTTCACTGCGAAATAATGTTGGGCTGATCTGATAAAAATTATGCTGTTGATGAACGACTTTCCCCCAATGCTGAGGACGTTCATTTAACGGTAATGGATTTGATGTCATGCAACCCGTGAAGCTGAAGCTAACACTAAGGAGGATCATTGGTAGGATTTTAGCGGTCATAGCTTGTATTCTGATAGCGAGCGAATTCGAATGGGTCATGTGCACAGATGAGATCGATGTCCGGATGCTGCGCTAACTGCTGAATCTTATGAAGGGAGTGCAGTCGCTGTGTATTGTCTGTGGCAAATAAACGCTCAAGCTGATTTAAGGCCCGCGAATGAAAATTTGGATTTAATTGATGCTGTGAGTAATAAGCATCGCCACAATATAACAACCAGCGCTGGTTATTTTTAATCGCAATACCGGCATGACCCGCGGTATGTCCCAAAAGTGGAAGCATTAAAATGTCATCTTGAAAAATAGACAGACCGGCAGTGTGCTCTAAGTTAAACCATGCCTGTGTCCCGATGTTTTCGATAAAATTCCAATAACGATGCAGTTGGAATTGCTGTGGTCGATAGCGCAGTCGTGATTTTAAGCTATGAAGGTTTTGAGTGGCGTTATATTCACTGGCTAAGACATGCACAGTCGCCTGCGGAAAATCAGAGATCCCGCCAGCATGATCAAAATCTAAGTGTGACAACAAAATGTGTTGAACATCTTGAGCCTTAAAGCCTAATTTTTGAATTTGATGAGTCGCACTTAGCTGCGGATTAAATTTGATCTGCGCTGTGCGTGAAATAAACCGACCTAAACGATTTTGTGGATGCAAATAATCTTGTAAGCCCAGTCCTGTATCGACTAAGACGAGCCCTTTATCGGTTTCAATGAGCAGGCAATGACAGACCAAATGTGCGCGAAAGCCTTTCTGTCCAAATAAAGGGGCACACGTTGGACAAAAACTACCACAATGTAAATGATGAATTTGATGAATCACGGTTTGTTATTTTCAAGTTTTTATTAGTTATAACGGAATTGTGATGTTTAACCAATCTAATCCCTGAGAGGAATTTGTAATCAAAAAAAGCTCATCCGAAGATGAGCAGGTTGGAGAATGCCAGAACGGGCTCGTCATTCGTTCTGAAGGGGGAAAACTATATTAACTATGGTTATGATTCTGAGTTTGCTTAGGTGCTGCACTTAAAAATAGTTAAATTTGTACCTTCGCTTTGGTCACTCACAGCAGAGCTTCTTATCTTGCGCTCGGACAGCGTAATGCTCCGTTTTATCCTCACTTAGGTTGAGGCGTTAAACGAAGGTAAGGCGTAACTGCGTTATATCCTTGAGGAAAGCGTTGTTTGATTTCCTCTTCATCTTTTAATGACGGCACAATCACCACATCTTCACCTTGTTGCCAGTTGGCCGGTGTTGCAACTTTATGGTTGTCTGTCAGTTGCAAAGAGTCAATGACACGTAAAATTTCATGGAAGTTACGCCCTGTAGATGCAGGATAAGTAATGATTAAACGGACTTTTTTATTGGGATCAATGATTACCAAAGAGCGAACAGTTAATGTTTCGCTGGCATTGGGGTGAATGAAATCATAAAGGGTGGACACTTTACGGTCTTTGTCTGCAATGATCGGGAAGTTGACCGTGGTATTTTGAGTATTATTAATGTCGTTAATCCAACCATGATGCGACTCAACATCATCAACAGACAGGGCAATGGCCTTGACACCACGTTTGCTAAATTCATCTTTTAGTTTTGCGGTAAATCCAAGTTCTGTGGTGCAGACTGGGGTGTAATCGGCAGGATGCGAAAATAAAATGCCCCAACTGTCACCTAAAAAGTCATAAAAATGAATGCAGCCTTCGCTTGAGTCTTGAGTAAAGTCTGGTGCAGTATCACCTAAACGAATCGTCATGGAATATCCCCGTATTTATTGAATTTGTTTAACTTGAAAATAAATATGAAGGATTTTTTTATGATTAAAAATAGTGTTTTTTCATTTCTTTATGAATATATTTCATATAAAACAGTTTTATTGGGGGATAAATGCGAAATATCTCACGACAGAGTCACTATGTTGTCTGCAGAAAATTTGTTACATTAGCTTGCCTTAAGTCTCCGGGGCTAGAACCCGAGCGCAGAATATTTAAGGGGATTTTTGTGCAAAACCCTTGTACTTCGAATTTCTAGCACCATAATAACGACTAAGAAAATATATTCATTTGACAAGCAAGATTTAGAGAGTCTATTCATGTTGGCAAGTCTGATCGGAGGAATCTTCGGTACCAAAAATGAGCGCGAACTCAAACGCATGCGTAAAATCGTAGAGAAGATTAATGCGCTCGAGCCGACGATATCTGTTCTAAGCGATGCAGACTTATCTGCAAAAACTGAAGAATTCAAAGAACGTTATAAAAAAGGCGACAGCCTTGATAAATTATTACCTGAAGCGTTTGCTGTTTGTCGTGAAGCTGCAAAGCGTGTCATGGGCATGCGTCATTATGACGTACAGCTGATTGGTGGTATTACTTTACATGAAGGTAAGATCGCAGAGATGCGTACCGGTGAAGGTAAAACCCTCATGGGAACGCTTGCTTGTTACCTCAATGCGATTAGTGGTGAAGGTGTTCACGTGATAACGGTGAACGACTATCTCGCACAGCGTGATGCTGAATTAAACCGTCCATTATTCGAATTTTTAGGTTTAAGCATTGGGATTATTTACTCAATGCAAGACCCAACTGAAAAAGCTCAAGCGTATCGTGCTGACATTACTTACGGTACCAACAACGAATTCGGTTTCGATTACTTGCGTGACAACATGGTTTTTTCTGCTGCTGAGAAAAAACAGCGCAGCTTAACCTATGCCATCATCGATGAGGTCGATTCGATCCTGATTGATGAGGCACGTACACCTTTGATCATTTCTGGTCAATCAGAAGACTCATCACAGTTGTATGCTGCCATTAACAGCATTCCACCAAAACTTCATGCACAAAAAGAAGAGAAGGTACCAGATGGTGGTCACTTCTGGATTGACGAAAAACAGCGCTCTGTAGAAATGACCGAAGTCGGTTATGAAACTGTTGAAGCTGAATTGATTCAAATGGGCTTGCTTGCTGAAGGTGAAAGTTTATATTCATCTGCTAATTTAAACTTGGTACACCATGTTTCTGCGGCCATTCGTGCGCATTACCTATACCAACGCAACGTGCATTACATCATCCACGAAGGTGAAGTCATCATTGTCGATGAAAACACTGGTCGTACCATGCCGGGTCGTCGTTGGTCAGAAGGTTTGCATCAAGCAGTGGAAGCAAAAGAAGGTTTGGAAATTCAACCTGAAAACCAAACTTTAGCAACGACTACATTCCAGAACTATTTCCGTCTTTACAAGAAATTATCAGGGATGACGGGTACTGCAGATACTGAAGCTGCAGAAATGAAAGAAATTTATGGCTTGGATGTAGTACTGATTCCAACCCATCGCCCGATGATTCGTAATGACCAAAACGATTTAATCTATTTAAACCGTGAAGGTAAATACAATGCCATCATTCAAGAAATTCAACGTGTTCATGAAGCGGGTGTTGCACCGATCCTGATTGGTACAGCAACCATTGAAGCCTCTGAAATCTTATCAGATAAGCTAAAAGAAGCAGGCATTCAACATGAAGTGCTCAATGCGAAACAACATGAGCGTGAAGCGGATATTATTGCGCAAGCGGGTTCACCGCGTGCAGTGACGATTGCTACCAACATGGCCGGTCGTGGTACCGATATTCTGTTGGGTGGTAACTGGAAAGCCTTACTGGCGAAGATTGAAGAACCAACGGCAGCAGATGAAGCGCGTTTAAAAGCTGAGTGGGAACAAAATCATGACATGGTGTTGAACTCTGGTGGTTTACACATCATTGGTTCAGAACGTCATGAATCTCGTCGTATCGATAACCAGTTACGTGGTCGTGCGGGTCGTCAAGGTGACCCAGGTGTATCACGTTTCTACTTGTCGCTTGAAGATGACTTGATGCGTATCTTCGCTGGTGATCGCGTGGTTGCGATGATGCGTGCCATGGGTCTGAAAGAAGATGAAGCCATTGAACATAAAATGGTGTCACGTTCGATTGAAAATGCACAACGTAAAGTTGAAGCACGTAACTTCGATATTCGTAAAAATCTATTGAAATACGATGACGTAAACAACGAACAACGTAAGATTATTTACTCTCAACGTGATGAAATTCTTGAAGAAGCATCATTGCAAGATTACATCGAAACGATGATTCACGATGTGACTAAAGGCATGATCGAAGTATATATTCCACCTGAATCTATTCACGATCAGTGGGATATTGAAGGTCTTGAAAAGGCGCTACGTGAAGATCTATCGATTGAACTGCCAATTTCGCAGTGGTTAGAGCAAGATCGTCGTTTGGATGAAGAAGCTTTGGTTGAACGTATTACTGATGAAGTTCTTCAGCACTACCGTTCACGTCGTACGCAAATGGGTGACGAAACGGCTGCAATGCTCGAACGTCACTTTATGTTAAATTCATTGGACCGCCATTGGAAAGAGCATTTGGCAGCAATGGATTACTTACGTCAAGGGATTCATTTACGTGGTTATGCGCAGAAAAATCCTGAGCAAGAATACAAAAAAGAAGCCTTTAATTTATTTGTAAACATGCTTGCTGTGATTAAGTCAGATGTCGTGACAGATTTATCTCGTATTCATGTGCCTACAGCCGAAGAGCTTGCAGAAATGGAAGCTCAAAAACAGGCTCAAGCTGAATCAATGAATCTTCAATTGTCACACAATGACTTTGATAATTTGTTGGCTGAAGCCAACGGTAATGATGTTATCGATGCGCAATACACACCTGCAGAGCAAGTGATTGTTCCGCCAGAAAGTCGTAACTCACCGTGCCCATGTGGTTCAGGTCTAAAATATAAACAATGTCACGGTAAAATCTAAACAGCATTTTTTAATTTCAAATAAATCAGAGCCATCGCGCTCTGATTTTTTATTTACACTACTAATCTGACCTGAATAGTATTTGCAGTTCAGTAGATTAAATGTTATTTAGTTTCTATCAATAACCGTAAGACGGAAAAGACAATGAAAAAAGTACTAAAACCGTTCATGATTGCTGCTTTGGCTTTGCCAACTTTTGCCTTTGCAAACGCTCCTCAGACGACTTCTTTAGAGAAAGTTCAACAAGCAGTTGGTCCAACAACAACTCAAGTACAGGTTGGTACTGATGGTCAAGTGACTGTAGCAAGCCCGCGTACGGGTATTCGTTATACCTTTGCCAATCCAAATCGTCCAATCGTATTGCAAACTGCAAAAATTGCAGCAGCCAATGCGGCGAATGCTGACCGTATTGTGGCTGAAAACCCAGCCCTTTCTGCTGCGAGTCAACAAAAAGCGAAACAAGTGCTTCTTGATGAAGCAACTCAGCTTGCGCGTAACTAATTTACGACGAACAGCGATAAAGACCAGTCGAAAGACTGGTTTTTTTATGTGCAAAAGAAATCCACAATAAAATTACAGCAAAACCGTGCTTCTGCTCGATTTTTTATAGATTTTGCACTAAGCTGTATTTTTTATAACTCATATAGTTGGACGTTGAAAAATGGCAGTTGGTGACGTATCTATGCCACAGATGCATGTGGTGAAAGGTGTAAAAATCGGTTCGGTTGAAGCATATGTACGCTATCAGAACCGACGTGACCTTGTCATTTTTGAATTTGCTGAAGGTTCTAATGTCGCAGGCGTTTTTACTCAAAATGCATTTTGTGCAGCACCGGTGCATATTTCTAAAGCGCACTTATTAGCAGGTAATCCACGTTATTTAGTGATTAACACCGGAAATGCCAATGCAGGTACTGGCAAAATTGGCATGGCAAATGCTGAAGCGACATGTGCGAAACTGGCAGAACTGGCTGGTGTTCAAAATACAGAAGTCCTTCCTTTTTCAACGGGTGTAATTGGCGAGCAATTACCTATTGATCGTTTGGTTCAAGGCTTGCAACCGGCATTAGACAGTTTGCAAGAAGACGCTTGGTTGGAAGCGGCAACGGGCATTATGACTACAGATACCACACCTAAAGGTGCATCTGAACAATTTGAGTTAGATGGCGTCCTGTATACCATGACAGGTATTTCTAAAGGCGCAGGCATGATTCGTCCAAATATGGCGACCATGTTGAGTTATGTGGCAACTGATGCACCCATTAGCCGTGAGCTGGTGCAACAGCTTTTGAAAACCACAGTTAACCTGTCGTTTAACCGTATTACGGTGGATGGTGATACCTCAACGAATGACTCATGTATTTTGATTGCAACGGGCCAAGCTGGTGGCGTAGAAATTACTTCAGAATCAGATTCACGTTATGCTGCTGTTTTAGACGTGTTAACACGTGTAATGAAACGTCTTGCACAGCTCATTGTCCGTGATGGTGAAGGTGCGACGAAGTTTATTACTGTGGCGGTAGAAGGCGGCGCAGATACTCAAGAATGTTGTGATATTGCTTATAGCATTGCACATTCACCGTTGGTTAAAACTGCAATCTTCGCATCAGATCCAAACTGGGGCCGTATTTTGGCAGCTATTGGTTATGCAGGTGTGCCAAACTTAGATGTTGAAAAAATTCAGGTCTGGTTAGGTGATGTTCAAATCTGTAAAGACGGTGGTGCCGCAGCAGATTATACCGAAGCAGCAGGGGCTGCAGAGATGGAGAAATCTGAGATCACGATCCGTGTAGATTTAGGACGTGGCAGTGCGCGAGATACTGTGTATACCTGTGACCTGTCGTATGACTATGTTAAGATTAACGCAGATTACCGTTCATAAATTTGATGTTTTTGAAAAGCCTCCGTTGTGAGGCTTTTTTATAAGTGGAACTTTTTAATGACCGGTAAAAAATAGCCAAGTGCCATATTTATGGGTCAGTTGTGAAGCACCTGTGTAGTAACAGGCATTAAGGATAGAGAAGACGTTGTGATGAATAATGCAAACAACTTAATTGCAAATGAAGCAAAATCAATTGTACAAGCGCATTTGGATCGTTTGGGCGATGTTAAAGAGCATCACTTAACGGAAGTTGCAAAGCTTGAAAAGTTTGAATTAATTAAAGCGGAACTCAAAAAACGTAACGCTGTCCTTGTTGCACACTATTACTGTGATCCTGAAGTGCAGGAACTAGCAGAACTGACCGGTGGATGCGTTTCGGATTCACTTGAAATGGCACGTTTTGGTCGGGATCATGAAGCAACGACGTTGGTGGTTGCAGGGGTGAAATTCATGGGGGAGACCTCGAAGATTTTATCTCCTGAAAAAACTGTATTGATGCCAACCCTAGAAGCAACATGCTCACTTGATTTGGGTTGTCCTGTCGATGAATTTACCAAATTTTGTGATGCACATCCGGATCATACGGTTGTGGTATATGCCAATACCTCGGCGGCAGTGAAAGCGCGTGCAGATTGGGTGGTAACCTCGAGCTGTGCTGTTGAAATTGTTGAGCATTTAGATAGTTTAGGTGAAAAAATTATTTGGGCACCCGATCAGCATCTCGGTCGCTATATTCAAAAGAAAACCGGTGCAGACATGTTGCTATGGGATGGGGCATGTATTGTCCATGAAGAGTTCCGTGCACGTGGTATTGCCAATATGAAAGCGCTGTATCCTGATGCAGCAGTTTTGGTACATCCAGAGTCACCAGAATCTGTGGTGGATATTGCAGATGCCGTCGGTAGCACCTCGCAATTGATCAAGGCTGCACAAACCTTGCCACACGAACGTTTAATCGTGGCAACAGATCGCGGTATTTTTTATAAAATGCAGCAAGCTGTGCCGAATAAAATTCTCATCGAAGCACCGACGGCAGGTGAGGGAGCAACCTGTCGTTCATGTGCGCATTGCCCTTGGATGGCGATGAATGAATTGGATGGCATTCTCGAAGTTTTACAAAAAGGCGATCAGGAAATTTTCGTCGATCCGGCCTTGGCTGAGCGTGCTAAATTGCCTTTAGATCGGATGTTGAATTTCAGTGCCAGTTTAAAACGTTAATTTTTGCTTGAAAAATGATTAAAATGCTTGATAAATAATCGCTTGAAATGATTTTTTATGTTTTTTTGAAGATAGGTGTTGACGTTAATCAACGTCACGCCTAGAATGCACACCGTACCGCACGATATGCGATACAGCGAAAGCTGAGATGAAACGGAGCATAGCACAGCCTGGTAGTGCACCTGGTTTGGGACCAGGGGGTCGTAGGTTCGAATCCTACTGCTCCGACCAATTTCTCAAGGCAAAAATCGCGTGATAGTCTATGTCATCGGTAATGCGCCTGTAGCTCAGTTGGATAGAGCATCCGCCTTCTAAGCGGATGGTCACAGGTTCGAATCCTGTCAGGCGCGCCATTTTAATGGTGTTCTGATACTAGAATCTGAAACTTGTTGTGATGGTGGATGTAGCTCAGTTGGTAGAGCCCCGGATTGTGATTCCGGTTGTCGTGGGTTCGAATCCCATCATTCACCCCAATTCGGAGCATAGCACAGCCTGGTAGTGCACCTGGTTTGGGACCAGGGGGTCGTAGGTTCGAATCCTACTGCTCCGACCATTTTCTTAAAGAAAACGGTCGATAAAAGATACCGCATACAGCGGTTTTTTTATGCCTGTAATTTAAAATGCGTTATATTGGTTATTCACAAGCAAGAACATGATGGTGGATGTAGCTCAGTTGGTAGAGCCCCGGATTGTGATTCCGGTTGTCGTGGGTTCGAATCCCATCATTCACCCCAATTTTTAAAGTTGAAAGCGGAGCATAGCACAGCCTGGTAGTGCACCTGGTTTGGGACCAGGGGGTCGTAGGTTCGAATCCTACTGCTCCGACCATTTATCTCAAAAGCAATACTGTAAAAAAAGATGCCGCATTTAGCGGTTTTTTTATGCCTAAAATTTATAAACACAATAAAAAAGCCACCTTATGGTGGCTTTTTTATATTTCACTATTTAGGGAATGATCGTGACATTTACACGACGGTTTATGGCACGATTTGTTTCGGTGTCATTAGAGACCATCGGCTGTTCAGCCCCACGGCCAATAATTTGAATATTTGAACTGTTATAACCTTGCTTTAAAAAGACGTTTGCGACGCTTTGCGCACGTTTTTCTGACAGTTGTTGGTTGTAATTGGCTTGTCCAACATTATCCGTATGACCAATAAACTTAATTTTGTTTAGGTCATATTTAATCAGTTGAGTGGCAAGTGTATTTAACTTGCCTTGTTGGTGGGGTTGAATTTGATAATCATCAAAGCCAAATAAAAGTCGTTCTGGTAGGGCAAGTGTCCAACCATCATTGGTCAAGACAAAACCTTCTTTTTTAAGCATGCGTGCTTGTTTGTAGCTTAAGTTACCTAAACTCATGCAGGCTGTCATAGTGGTCGTGAATGCAAGTATAAATAAAACTTTAAATGCGTTCTTTAACATAGCAAATCCTATGAGTTGGGGCGTTGAAGTGCAATGCACCAATGATTATTAGAAAGTTTAGCATCATACATGGCGCGATCCGCATCTGCGATCAAATCTTCTGGCGATTTTGCATTTTGGATCAGTGCCACACCAATATTAGCTTGTAATGCAATATTATGTTGCTCATAAACAAATGTGGAACCATAGCATTCATGTATTTTGTGACAAAGGACTTCGAGTTCTGTCAGGAAATTTAAACGATTGATAATAATTGCAAATTCGTCACCACCGAGTCGCGCAACGAAAGCATCATCTGGTAGTGCTTGTTTTAAACAATGTGATGAGGCGCGTAGTACTGCATCCCCAGCTAAGTGTCCATATTGGTCATTCACATGTTTAAAGTTTTCAATATCGACAAAGAACACGGCAGCGTTCGCTTGTAAGTCAAATAGCTCAAACAGCTTTTCATAAAAATAATTGCGATTTGGTAATTGGGTTAATGCATCATGACGTGCTAGATGAATTAGCTTGTCATTTTCTGAAATTAAGTTTTTATTTGACTGATCAATTTCACTAAGTAAACCATTAAAGGCGGTGCTGAGTGCGTGTAATTCTTGAATATCAGAGTTTGAAACCCGCATTTTATAATCTTTCTTAATACTAATGGTTTGAGCTGATTCAACAATAGAGCGAACGGATTGCATTAAGTATTGATAAACAGAGTTCACCGACCAAAACACAGTAGCCAATAAAAGAATAAAACCTAAAAATAAACCCAGCAAAATTTTATGGAAGAAACTAACTAAATCTGACGAGTTTCCATATACGACCAGTTCGCCATAACTTTTCTGATCATGATGAATATCTAAACGAATCGGTTGGCTAAAAAAGAAATAATCTAAAATCGCTTGGCTAGAAAATGTTGAAATTTCTTGTTGCTCAGCATGAGCAAGCGACGCATTTTGAAGGTTGGTAATTTCTATCGATCGAATGGGATACAGTTGAGTGTATTCATTTAAAATTTGACGCATCGTTGTTTGGTCATTAAACACCACAGCCGGTTGAACACGTTCGTTAATCGCATTTGATAAAATCGTTAAGCTGTTTTTTGCATAGGTATGCATGGTATAGGTGGAAATCACCAAAAAAATCGCAGAACAAATCGTAAATGTTAAAGCAAAGATGGTGAGCTGCGAACGCGTAAATAATTGGTGTAATGTAATTGGGTTATAGAGTTGTTTCATTCAGCTGACTCCGATGACTTCGCCAGTAATAAAACGCGTGGATCAATATGTATTTGTGACTGCGTTAGACTTTCCATATTAATTTTAAACGAATAACTCTGATTTTTTTTATACAAACAGAATGCACTGCCGGACTCACACTCACTATTGTTACTGCTTAGAGAGAGGGCGGGGAAATTGACATGGCTGTTTAAAATGTTTTGTTCTTCTTTTGCTGTTAGGTTGGAAAAAAATAAAACTTGGCAATGACTGGATTTGATGTCATTCACATTGATGGCTGTAATTTTATAAGTGCTGTGGGTTGGCGCAAGTTTTTTAAAATCATTGACTAAACTTGAATTATTAATCACGCAAAATTTGGGTGAAGTGGTTTCCCACTTGGCATAACTCAAAATAGAGAAAGTGGTTGTGAAAATATTTGCTGTGGGAGCTGCATATAATAAGGGTGAAATGGAGCACGCCATTATTAAATAGGCAGTTTTTTTAAAAACAACCATACGAAATCAAAAATGTCTTAAATTAAATGGAATGAAAATTGGGTGCATATACGTTTTATTATATGAAATAGGGCGTATATAGCCCAATAATAATACAAAAGAATGTTTATGTGTTTAAAAAAGCGACATGCGTAAAATAAATCATAAAAAGGGTGTTGCAACGAATGTGAAATGCTGTAGAATGCACATCCATCGGCGGTGATGAAGATTAAAACTTCTGATAAAACAATGACTTGGTTGAATTGATTAAGTTGGGTTTTAGAAAAAAGTTTAAAAATAATTTGAATTACCGGTTGACTCTTTAGAAATAAAGAGTAATATAGCCGACCTAGCTTGCTGGTGATGAACCAACAAGAAGATCATTAAGAGATTATGAAGAACAACTTGTGTGGATTTTTACTGATTGATCGATCGAAATTATTTTCATTGATTAATGGTAGAAATTACTCGAAGTTTATTTGAGCAAATTTTTGTCAGTAATTGATGAGCCAAGATTGGTACACTATATGTACTATTGATTTTAAACTGAAGAGTTTGATCATGGCTCAGATTGAACGCTG
>NZ_VPEK01000158.1:0-1237 GCF_013417145.1 Acinetobacter sp. YH16044 | reverse complement strand
CAAGAGCAAAGGACTGCGCCTGGTCGTCGCTGATCTACCCACAACACACGTCGTTAATAGTGGCATGACAGGAGAGATACTGAACGTCATCAACAGCATGTTGATAGACCTACTTGCAACTATGGCGAAGCTTGATAACGACAAAAGGAGAGAACGCATTAAGCAAGGACTAGAAAGGTCAGGTTACAAGCCGGCAGGAAAGAAAGCCAATACCGCTAAGCATGAGCGTATTAAACAGCTACTTAAGGCCGAAAATATGACAAAAGAAGAAGTAGCAAAAGCTGTAGGTGTGGGTATCGCTACTGTATATCGAGTACAGAGGACGATATAGAAATAAAAATTGGTAGTGTTCAAAAATCTGTGTCATTTCAATAAACTGAATCAAACAGGAAATGACACATCATGGCAAACAACTTTGATTTCGAAGCAGCTTTAAAACAATTACAATCAGGACAACCCCTCACTGGTGAAAACGGTATCCTGACACCACTAATCAAACAGCTGACAGAAGCGGCTTTAAATGCTGAAATTGAAAACTATCTGGAAGAAAATCCTAAACCATCCAATCGCAGGAATGGTTACTCTCGCAAGACCGTAAAATCATCCTCCGGTTCATTTGAACTGGAAACACCTCGTGATCGCACTGGTGATTTTGAGCCTCAACTCGTCAAGAAAAATCAAACCAAACTCTCTGAAGAGATCGACAGTAAAGTCATCTCACTGTTTGCGCTCGGCATGAGCTACCGTGATATTCAAAAACATATTGCCGATATGTATGCACTGGATATTTCCGAGGGTGCCATTACCAATATTACAGACAAGCTAATCCCCGAATTACGTGCCTGGCAACAGAGGCCGCTTGATGCCGTATATCCCTTTGTGTGGCTCGATGCCATCCATTACAAGATCAAGGATGAAGGCCGTTATGTCAACAAAGCCGTTTATACCGTGCTGGGATTAAATACCGAAGGCCATAAAGAACTGCTGGGTCTTTACCTATCAGAAAGTGAAGGTGCTAATTATTGGCTCAGCGTACTCACAGATTTGCAGAACCGTGGCATACAAGACATTCTGATCGCCTGCGTTGATGGGCTTAAAGGCTTCCCTGAAGCAATTGCTGCGATATTTCCGCAGACAGAAGTGCAGTTATGTATTATTCACCAAATCCGCAATAGCTTGCGTTATGTGGCCAGTAAGGATCAAAAAGCCTTTATGGCTGATCTGAAGCCTGTTTACC
>NZ_VPEK01000157.1:0-1239 GCF_013417145.1 Acinetobacter sp. YH16044 | reverse complement strand
ATGGACTAATGTCAGAGCCTCACCTTCATCACCAATTTGCTTAGTGCTGAAGGCTAATCCATCTGAAACTCCAGAGGCTTCTTTTGATATTTCCTCTTCAAATGATTTGAGCAAAGAATTGCTAGAATCATTTACAAAGTCTATCCATAAGGGCTTCACAGCTTCGATTTCTTGCAGACTTTGCTCTTTTTTATAGCTTCTAAATAATGGCGCATGATCCTTAAAATATTTCAGGAAATCCAGTGCATCCTCTCTAAAAAAGTATTTACCTTTATAGTCTTTGAGCATCAGGCCCGCTAATACACAATAATCTAAAATATCTAGTGCATACCGCTTTGTATCACCCTGACTATCATAAGTAACCTTATCTGAACGGTTTTTCAAAATTCTGCTAATAGTTAGAGAAATATCTTCATGATCTCTTGTTACTCTAAGATCATTTAAAACACAATGACAAAACTCTACGTCCGTTATGTATAAGTTTTCTTTAGAGATGCGAGATGAAGTAGCAAACTTTGCCAACCATAACAATGGATGAAAGTGGATGCCTGAACTTAAAATTTTCTCTATTTCATGACTTTTTAGAAATCCACCTGGATATTGAAATGTGGAAATAAATTTTAAGAAAAACTCTTTCAAATTAGTTGTATTAGCTAACTCTTTAGACAGCTCTGTCGCAAAATTTTTCCCATCTTTTGTATTTACCATACTAAATAGAGCACTAATTTCTGTCCGCCAATTCTGCAAAGTCTTATTTTCTAGTCCACTATTACCTGGAAAATCACGTATAGCTGATAAAATTTTTTCTTTAAAGATAGCCTCAGATTCACCATCTAACTCTGCTATCGAAAACGCCATATACCCCAAAACGTTTTCAATGTTTTTCTTAAATCGTGGTCTTGGATGGTGCAAACGTTGATAAAATTTCGCAGGAACTTCGTACATTTATAATTTCTCAAGTATTTTCTTTGCCAAAGTTTGAGCTAATACAGGAGGTACAGCATTTCCTACCTGTCTGAATTGCTCTGTTTTATTACCAATGAACTCAAACCGATCAGGGAATGATTGCAAACGAGCACATTCACGCACAGTAGGAACTCTATTGGCATAATAATGAAAATGATGTCTATGACCTGTATCAATGGTTGGTGATGGTGCATGATCGGGGAATCTTGTCCAAGCAACATTGAAATTACGGCTATTTCTTAGCTCTTCAGGTAAAGCTTTATAATTTTTTCA
>NZ_VPEK01000156.1:0-1249 GCF_013417145.1 Acinetobacter sp. YH16044 | reverse complement strand
TTTTATGTCAGTATCTGAATAATGAGGAACAGTAAGGGTAAGAAGTAATACAGATCCGCCTTGTTTCTGCCACCAATCCATAGCATCTTTGACTTCACATTTACGGTGTTCGGAAATAATTGCAGCACAAACAGGACAGCCCCATGCATTTGCACAGCGCATGACGTTCGTATAATTGGCTTTATTACGAAATTTATTAAATGTGACCCCTACACCATCATTTTTATCTACACGATTATAGAAACAGTGTTGGGTACGTTCCCCATTAAGTATTTTTCGAGCTGAATCTAGTAATTTAAACCGTTCTTTGATTGCCTGAAAGCCTTGCTGTGTGCGGATGGCGGAGTTATCCGTAGTATTACCAAGGGGCTTCCCATTTTCATCGACAGCCCATGTTTTTTTACCGTCTGTCACAAGTCTACAAGTCGGCAGTGTATCAGCGGTCGCAATCGTTGTCGTCCCTCCGCCTCTCACTCCCGCTTCTACTCTTTGACTTTCATTTTTGTTACCGTACAATAGTATTGCTCCTATTCATTTAGGTAGCTCCTAAAATGTTGCCGTACAACTACAGGATTCCAAAGCCTTGAGAATTGCCGTTCTCAGGGCTTTTCTGTTATTTGAGGTTCTTAACCTCAGTAGCAATCTGTCCTAGCTTTTGGTTACCATCAAGCAAAAGATCACCTGCAAATTTTTGAACAATGCTCAAGGCATTTTCTTTGTTATCTCTAATCTGCTCTAAGGCTTCTATAGTTTGCTCAAGCACTGGAACATATTGTTCTAACATCTCTAAAATAATCTTTGTCTTAGGTTGTCCTGTTAAGTCAGAAATCTTATCTAAAACTTCTTCCATCTCAGGAGGAACACTCAAAGCAATGCGTTTTCTGGTCATTCTTAAATTCCTGTTACCTATGGCAACAATATTACATCTATTCAAAAAATAAGCAAATATTTTCTTGTCGGCATAGCCGAAAAACTCCCGATCTTGGTTCAGATGAAAGCTGTAATCAAAGAAAGGAATATTTTGTAATTCTTGTTGTGTCAGTTCGCTCGTAGACACTCGCTCTGTAAAATAAAGCATAAAAAAACGCCCAAGATATTTATCTCAGGCGTTAATAAAATTCGGAAGAAGATTTATAAGGTTGTATAAATCTTCACAATATCTAACTTAACCTAACTGTTAGACAGCGTTAACTTATTTTCACTTAGTGAAACAGAGGATAACGACTAGACCAGCAGTTAAGACTGCGCG
>NZ_VPEK01000155.1:0-1250 GCF_013417145.1 Acinetobacter sp. YH16044 | reverse complement strand
GTATCGGATAATTGTTGCAGAGATAAAGTATGTAAACGCCATGGTTTGACGTAATTCTGTTTATTAAGCATCTGATTTAAATAAATTTAATTTTGGATCAAAAAATAATCAAAACTTTTAAAATCAAATAGTTATGAAATCTTTGTGCAACAAAGCCCTTTCAATTCAAAAGTGGAAACAGAAGAAGATGTAGGTAACATAAGAAACACCTAAAAGAGCTAATATCTGATTTAGGCTCACTTGGACACCTAGCTAAGAAAACAAGTTTAAAGCAGTTCCCAAAGAGCTAATATCTGATTTAGGCTCACTTGGACACTTTATCCACGAAGCAACAACCGATTTGGATACTTTCACCTCATTTGCAATCTTTCGACAACTTAATCCTTTTAAATGTAGTTCTTTCGCCTTTACACGTAAGGGCTGATATTTTGCAGATCTCACTACTCCGCCCTTTATACCGCCTAACTTCCCTTTTCTAGATTGACGGTCAATAAATTCCTGATAGCAATAGGCGTCTTTTTTCCAACAATATCGTGCAATGGATTTAGCAATGCCTTTTACTTCACCAAAAGTCATTGGGTTGGTAAGCCCTTGGTTAAGCCCTATGCAATGCTGAATTACGCAATTAAGCCAGGATGTATATGTACTCCCTCGATATTTTCGTATTTCTTTATAGGCCCAATGCCTAGCCGTGTTGAATACAAAACAATTACGCCCTAAACCTATCGCTTCATCTTGTTTAATCTCTCTATTAACATCTTTCCATGTTAAGTCTAGATTTCGAGCTAGTTCACTTAACGTATAGGGTTTTTCACGCAAGCTAGTGGTTTGCCAATAACTTGAGATAGGATTCTTTGATACCAAACTCACATATGCTGGATCTGCATTAAATAACTCACCTAATTTTTGACGAATAGCATTTGCATAAAGGATAGGCTTTTGACGACTAGCATCAGTTGTATAAACAGGTGTTTTTAACTGAAAAAGTATATGTGAGCGCCCATTATTAGGATTGGCAACTAATAAGTTCGGTAATGGAATTCCAACTAAGCCATATAATATTTCTGATAATGAAGACTCATAATCCAAATCAAATACTAGATAATGTAAATAGTATGGACTATTAGGTTGTATATATTTGTACTTTAAAGAAATTTCTTTAGGCCTGATAATAAGACCATAATCCAGATTATCTGAACAGTAAGGCTTTTTAGGTAATCTGTCTTGAAATTGATCAAGCAGAAAAGATA
>NZ_VPEK01000154.1:0-1250 GCF_013417145.1 Acinetobacter sp. YH16044 | reverse complement strand
ACGTTTAAAACAAAATGAGTTTGAAGTATTGAAAGGACGTATAAAAGAGAAAGGAATGAAGCTAGTTGTTGCTGATCTGCCAACTACTCATGTACTGCTGAATACAGATGATACCATTACAAGCTCTATCCTGAATTTAGTTAATAACCTGTTAATTGATTTGTTAGCCACTATGGCACGTTTAGACAATGACAAGCGTAGAGAGCGAATTAAACAAGGTTTAGAGAGAAGCGGATACAAGCCTACAGGTAAGAAAGCAGATACAGCTAAACATGATCGTATTAGAGAGTTAAGTAATAAAGGCTTAACAAAAGAAGAAATAGCTAAAGCTGTAGGTTGTGGCGTTGCTACTGTATATAGAGTTTTAAAGGAGTAATGTATGGATGTATGTAGTTGGGATTGGTCAATTATTGCTACCTATCAAAATGTGATGGGAAAACATGCGTTAGAGTTATAAAAAAACAGTGCGGCTATGGGAAAAATGCCGATTATTGTGTGATTGACCCTAAATAATTACGGTTCGGTACTTTGCTTTGCTTCTCTCAATGTATAACCACTGAAAATAGACGCAAAGTGGCTCGACTTTTAATTCTGGCGATAGCCAGATTTAAAAGTATCGAGCTAAATTTCATAATTTAAAAAATAATTAAAACCAGCTATCTCACATTAACCACTTTGCTTATTTCTTATTCAAATATTAATTTTATATGAACTACTTTTTACTTTAATCTACTGTAATATTAATCAATCTGAATTTCATATTAACTACTTATTTTTTGATTTTTTTAATATAAATTATTGATTTATATCAAATTTTTCATATTTCAAAACTAATGGCTATTCTAGATAGATTTTTTTTTACGTGAGAAAATTTTTAAAACTTCACAGGAGATTTTAATGATTTTTTTACTTAATCCATTGTTTTTAAAATGGTTATTGCAATTTTTAAGTGCTACCGATACTGAAACGGTTCTTTTAACCATGTGTTTTATCCAAATGTTGTTCAACATCTGGATTTTTAATGAGTTTTTAAAAGAAAAGGGGGCTGTCAAATGAACTTATCCAACTTCAAAGTGTTTTCCAAAATAGTGCTCTGGTGGGTAGATGCCCCATTTTTTAAAGAAAAGCTTCGCTTTTCCAAAACGGGGGAAGGCATTGCGGTTTTAAAAACAATGATAGCCATTACATTAGAAGCTGACTTTCAAGACCGCTTAGCCAAAATTTCATTTTCTGAATTAGAAGACCTGACA
>NZ_VPEK01000153.1:0-1254 GCF_013417145.1 Acinetobacter sp. YH16044 | reverse complement strand
CGATGAAATTTCTTTGAATTCTAGTGCTGTCTTTTGGGTGTTGGGAATATGGCCAAACACATATTCATCCTTCGTCTGAAAAAAGAAATCAAAGCTTTGGCTCATGAATGGATCTTGTTGACTTTGTTTTTGGTAAATGGGAGCCAGACGATTGAGATAGTAATTCATCCAATCTACTTTGTTATTAAAGGTCGCATAGTCTTTTAGATCAGTATAGAGGTTCTTTAAGTCGCTAGAAATAGCTTCAATAATGGGGTGAAACATCCATACTGTAATATTCATTGGCTGTAGTGGGCTAAGCTCATAGGGCTGTGATGGTTCAAAGCGTTGTATCGTATAAAGTTGTGCACCATGCTCAGTGTAACGAGAACAGAGTAATTTCGTGTTCTCGACTTGAAAGTAGTCAGTCCCTACTTTGAGTTCTCTTATCTGTCTAGAAATATCGAGGCATTGGGGGAGTTTAGCAATGTTTGAATGCGCTAATCTTTTAAAAAATTCTATCGATCTTGTCACCACATAGCTTTCACCTGTCCCTGTAATAATGCCTTGATCCCATGGATGAATTTTTGTGGTTTTTTTAGGATCGAATTGAGCATCACCTGTTTCTGTTAAAACAACTTGCTTATTGTCTGTAGTGACAATGATGCTATCATTCAGTTGAATAGCGATGATGAATGTCATGCTTTGGTTAAAAATCATTGAATTATTAATCATTTATATTACGCTAAATTCAGGCTCAATTTTTTATAAATTTATAAGAAATAGGTAAATCTATGGCTGGTGGATCTCAGATCATCATTAATAAAGATGGGATAACTATTATTACCCCGACAAAGTTTGAGGCTAAAGCAGGGCAGCATTTATTTAAACAAGGAAGTAAAGTCAACTTTTCGTTACCTGAAATGCCAAATGTTGTGCTTCCATATAGTAATAAATTAGATGTATACAATTTATTTAAAACTGATGAACTAAATAATATTAGCGACTTAAAATATTCAGTCGTTAGAGAAAATGGACAGTTCCAAAAAGGAAATCTTGATGAATATGGAAGAACAGAACGGATAAAATCAAATCAATCGGAAAAAGTAAAAATTTTAGTTGGTGGCGATGAATGGCATTACTATATAAATACTTTTTCAGGAACGATGGATGATGAGATTTTAATTAAGTTTGTTGATCTCATTGGTGAACCTATTGCAAATTTAGAGTTCAAACTAAGTGATGAAAATAACAAGACTATTTTAATAAATAGAA
>NZ_VPEK01000152.1:0-1267 GCF_013417145.1 Acinetobacter sp. YH16044 | reverse complement strand
GGACGATTTGCAGAGTCACTAAGAAATAAATAAACTATTTATTTCTTAGTACATTGAATAAGATAATGTCTAATAACACCAAACAATATATTGAAAAAGCAGCTACTCAGATTAGACAGGATTACGATTTAATCGATTATGAAATAGATCTTTTTAAATTAGGTGAAGAACTAGGGATTGATATACAAACTCAATCTCAAAAGAGTCATGGTATTTCTGGAGCGCTTATTAGGAATGGCAATGATTTCCTAATCTACTATGCTTCTTCTATCAATAATATTCCATATCAACGATTCAGTATTGCCCATGAATTTGGGCATTATTTTTTACCTGAACATCCTGAAAATATCTTTAATAAAAATGGTACTCATTTTTCAAGTGCAGGTTCGAGCAGTAAAGATCCCTATGAAAGAGAAGCAGACTATTTTTCTACCTGCTTACTAATGCCTAAATTTCTTTTTGAAAAGGAAATGTATAAATACAATGACGGCTTAGAAGCAATTAAGTCTTTAGCTAGTATTTTCAATACGTCCTTAACCTCTACAGCTATACGATATATTGAACTTACTGAAGCACCTGCGCTATTAATTATCAGTTCAAATGGTAAAGTAGATGCTGTTTTCGATACTAAGGAACTACGTAAGTTTGGAAAGTGTATTTATATAAAAAACAAAGTCTTACCAAATAAAAATATAATTTCAACTGAGCTATCAAAAAAAGAAATTTTTCTTAATGAATGGATTGATACAAATCATCGTATTAAAGCAATTGAGGAAAGTATCACATTGGGATCTTATGAAAAAACTCTCACAGTAATCACAACAAATACTTTATATGAAGAGATTGAAGATGAGTTTAGTGATACATGGGAACCCCCTTCATTCAAATAGTATATTAAATATACAGTTTCTTATTTAACATAAAATCTCTTACGCGAAGTTGGTTTGTAAGCCCAAAATAGAAATGTCTGATTTCTCCAAAGTAAAAATGTTCACTTTTAGAATATGTGCTTTTGCGATTGTCGAAGCAGACGATTTTATATGTTAGCGTCATGCCAGATAAAGAACTTAAAAGATTGTCAATCTTGCAGGAAATCTGCGATCAACGCATACCTCAAACCTAGTCTGCTCAGTTACTTCATATTTCAAAACGTCAGATCAGACGTTTACTGCAAAATACAAAGCTCAAGGCCCAGTTGGACCTACATTCAGGGCTGCTTTTCCCCTATCAGCTTTTTAATGGATGTTTTATGAGCAACAATGAATGT
>NZ_VPEK01000151.1:0-1273 GCF_013417145.1 Acinetobacter sp. YH16044 | reverse complement strand
AAGTTTTGCCATGTATTGAATCCTTTTATTTAGATGGCATATATCCAGCTTTTTTTAGATATGGGGATAGCTCTTGTAGCTTATTTGGATCTTGTAGCATGTCAGCAATACGAACAGCAAATTGAGAATAGCTTTCTGTACCTTGAGAATATTTATTCATTTCAGGCATTTCAGATAGTTTTTGTGCAAATAAATGGCGTTGAGCAGTGGTCATCTTAGTAATGATTTCAGAATGTTTTGGAATAGCTGCTTTAGGCTCTTTTTTTTGTTTGAATGAGAAAGAAAAACCTGAAATTGATCTGCCTTCTTTATGCTGTTCGACTTTAACGATGATATCCGTATGCTCATTAATTTGTTTTACAGCCGACTCTAAAACACGTCTTTTAAAAGTATCAATACGTGGGTAATCATTAGGCTCTAATCCCAATTTAGAGCGGAAATATTGTATTTGAAAAACAGGGGTTTTACCTACTTCACGCCATGCTATTAGTAGTTCATACAGACGTATGGCATACTTTCCTGTCAATTGAGTGACTTGTTTTAGTTGGTAGCTCGTAAATTGTTTTTCTAATCTAGTTATAAGTGGGATCACATCCATAGTAAAGGCGATTTCTAACGTAGCTGCATCATCGATATATGCGATATTTTGAACCCATCGAGATATAATTTTCTTTTGCTTTCCAGTTTTTTGATCAATAGTGTAGTAGCTAAATTGCCTACCAAATAAGTTTGTCACAGCTGTTTTTAATGCCTTGTAAGCTGCATGTTTGTTTACGTCAAATCTTTGCATGTATTCACTAGCATGAATACGTAATCTTGTATTTGCGTCTATTCCTATCTTTTCTTCTCTAGCTTGTAATATAGCGAGCAAAATTAGTCGTTGTTCAACGGTATCAAGGTTATAACTAGCATTAATTAAAGCATTATCTTTTACTATTAATTGATCTGAAGGCATTTATTCCACCATTATTTTATTTGGTGTTATTACACCATCATTCAACCTTGGTGTAAATAGGTGACTTTTTGGTGTGGTATAGGTGACTTTTTGGTGTGGTATAGGTGACTTTTTGGTGTGGTATAGGTGACTTTTTGGTGTGGTATCAATGCTGTAACCCTTTATTTAAAAGACTTTCAAGATGCTTAAAAACATTTAAAAACTTTAAAATATATTAAAAGCATCGTTCTTTAAAATTGCCCTATGTGTTCGCTTCGCTCAAACTCTATTGGATCGCGCTTTCGATCGATTCGAAGAGGCAATTTTTTGCTTAAATAT
>NZ_VPEK01000150.1:0-1274 GCF_013417145.1 Acinetobacter sp. YH16044 | reverse complement strand
AATCAGTCTAATTTTGTCAGTATCATGCACAGCGTTACTGCTAATCCTGATCATAATTTCATTGGTGAAGTAAATGAGCGAATTAACTCAGCTAATCAGTCAGCAAGTCAGTCTTTTGAAGGAGCAAAACAAGCTGCAACAGAACTGCATCGACGGACAGAAGATATATATCGAGCAATTGGAGAAGCGCAGCGCAGCACTACTTCAACAGATGAAAGAAGAGCCACCAGTGGACTTTTTGAACGAATCTATCAAAGGATTCTCAAAACAAACGCAGGCTTATTTGGAAAAAACCTTAACCAGTGCCTTGAGGGAATCAAATATAGATCAGTTAGTCCAAGACAAGATCAATCAGCAAATTCAGCCGATGCTCAAAGATATTCAGGATACTCAATCGAAATTAACACAGACCCTTTCACAGATTTCTACCGCCAGCTCACTTCTAAATACCACAGAAGTCAGCGAACGCTTAACGACTTTGGAAGACTCACTGAGAGATTTGACCACACAATTAAAGAAAGCAATCGAGTATTAACAGCTATCAATTCCAAAGGCTTTGCTATTAAACCGAAAAGCCCAATTGATGCTGCACGTATATTCTCATACAGCTATGTTAGTGCAGCCAAAGACGTGAAATATTGGGCTGAAATACAAGAATTGAAGTATCACAAAAAAAATCCGATGGGGACTGAGCTGTATGAAGCTATATGCGAGAAGTACAACGCTTTACAGCACTTCTCACGCCAAGAAAAAGACATGACAGACCAGATGCGTGATCACATTCAACAGATGATTGCCAATGATAAGAGAATGGTGAAATTTGCTGAAAAGCGGTTAGGTACTTACTTCTCTCAACGTGAGCATGACCGCCTAGATTCTCTATTCGATACAGCCAAAGACCGATTTAAAAAACCAGTTGAAGTTAGCCAGGTGCGAGATATTGAGCCAACACCAACACCAACACCATCGCCAAGTAAAGATGATGGCTACAGGTATGACCCATTCTAAGAATGGTTTTTTTTATACTTTTTTTGCCAAAACTGCACCGATTCAAACTTTAAATTTTGGAATGAATTACACTATCTAAAGTGAAGTGAATAAACTAAACTAAATGAACTAAACTAAACTAAATAAACTAAGTTTAGTAAAGTAAATAAAATCAATAACTCACTTTGGAGTAACTAAGTGAATAACAAAATTTCAAGTGCTGTGACCAAGCAAGACGTATATGACGCTATTGAGCAGCTTCTAAAAGAAAATGGGAGATATACAAA
>NZ_VPEK01000149.1:0-1276 GCF_013417145.1 Acinetobacter sp. YH16044 | reverse complement strand
ATGTTTTACTAGCTTCATTCATTCCAATAAGTTCGACTTCTGTTCCTTCACGTCTAAACTTAATGACCACTTTATCTACGGCAGCAACCGCAGAAACATCCCAGAAGTGTGCCTGACTGACATCAATCACCACTTTTGAAAGTGCCTCTTTGAAATCAAATGCAGAAGTAAATTTATCTGCTGAACTGAAGAACACTTGACCTGTTACCGTATAAGTACGTGTGCTTTCTGATTCATCAAATACAGATTGAATCGCCATATAGCGTTCAATTTTATTGGCAAAAAATGATGCAGAAAGAAGAACACCGACTAATACACCATAAGCCAGGTTATGTGTGGCAACAACTACGACGACTGTAACGATCATCACGATATTGCTAGAGAGAGGATATTGGCGGATATTGCGCAGAGAATCCCAGTTAAATGTTCCAATTGATACCATAATCATAACAGCAACCAGTTCAGCCATTGGAATGACTTTAAGCCAGTCACTGATAAACACCACCATAATCAACAGGAAGACCCCGGCACTAAATGTAGATAAACGGGTACGCCCACCAGATTTCACATTAATAATCGATTGACCAATCATGGCACAGCCTGCCATTCCGCCTAAGAAGCCTGAAGCAATATTGGCAACGCCTTGTCCTTTACACTCACGGTTTTTATCACTATTGGTATCTGTTAAATCATCGACAATCGTTGCTGTCATCATAGATTCAAGCAAACCTACGGCTGCTAATCCCAGTGAATAAGGCAAAATAATCGTTAAGGTTTCAAGATTTAAAGGAATATCAGGAAGCAAGAAAATTGGAAGCGTATCCGGTAATTGCCCCATATCTCCGACGGTTCTTACATCTAAACCAATGAATAAGGCAAAGAGCGTAAGTAAGACAATACAGATGAGAGGAGAGGGTAAAAGCTTCCCTATCACTGGAATATAAGGGAATAGATAAATAATGGCTAAACCACCAATTGTCATCGCATAGACATGCCATGTCACATTAGTGAGTTCAGGTAATTGAGCCATAAAAATTAGAATAGCCAGGGCATTCACAAAGCCAATCACAACTGACTTGGATACAAACCGCATCAAGGCACCTAATTTTAGATAGCCGGCTAAGATTTGAATAAATCCTGTCAAAATTGTGGCTGCTAATAAGTATTGCAGACCATGCTCTTTAACCAGTGTTACCATTAATAACGCCATGGCACCGGTTGCCGCAGAAATCATACCAGGGCGACCACCTACAAAAGCAATCACCACGGCAATACA
>NZ_VPEK01000014.1:0-81885 GCF_013417145.1 Acinetobacter sp. YH16044 | reverse complement strand
AAATATTAAAGTGACGGAAAATAGCAAGTAACTTGGACCAGTGTTGATCATTTAGCATTGTTCGAGGCATAGCGAGTGTAAAATTGGGTTTGGCGATTTAATTTTACTATCTCGCTATTTTTTTAATCAACAAATGTCAACAGACCCTAAGCATATGTGATGTTTTTCAGGTCACGCTCAACAAATCTTTGCAGTATAAAAAACTCACTTCGTGCTAATTTAAAATCAATCAGTTGATGATGCTTCAGATCGATCATTTCAGCGCATGATAAAAAAATATAGAGATTGAAAATAATGCAAGGATTCGTGGATTTTTGGAAAAGCTTTAGACTTTTGCCCTCAGCATGGCTGTTACTGGTGCAGTTTCTGATCTTGGTTTTAACTGCGATTACCCGAGAAAGTCTGTCTTTTCGTGCGCTGATTTGGGTGCTTGGGGTATTGGTATTGTTGATCATCGCCAAAGTAATTCGCCAAACTCCAATGTTTACGATTCTTGGGCTGAGTTTTGTTGGCTGTGCAGTATTGTTTTCTACTTTGATTATGCTGGGTGTAAATCATCCGAATATTCAAATTATTGCGCATGGTTTTGAAGCCTGTGCGTATTTTAGTGCCGCTTATGGCGTATTGCGTTATATGTTCGCAGATCGCTATTTAACCAAAGATGAACTCTTTGCAGCAGGAGCAGTTTTTACCCTCATCGCATGGGGTTTTGCCTTTCTCTATAGTATTTGTCAGCTGATTTATCCGGATAGTTTTGTGAATCCTGCAGCGCCGGGCATGCAGTCGTGGTTAGATTTATTATTTTTAAGTTTTAGTTTGCAGTCCGCAACGGGCTTGTCGGATCTCATGCCCGTGAGTGCGCCAGCACGGGTCTTGGCTATGCTTCAAATGTTCTGTGGGGTGATGTATTTGGCTCTCATCGTTTCACGCTTAATCGCCTTGCAATATATTGCCCATTTACCCGAACGTCATGAACCTAAAGACAAATAATGGCAGTAAAAAAGGACGCACATGCGTCCTTTTTGTCTTCAGGATCTAATATAAATTAGAAACGGAATTTAGCATTTACGCCAACAGTTTGGGTATCAAGCGCAACAACTTCTTTAGCATTAGCATTTACATAGCTAGCACCAACTGCAACAGCAGGAGTGATGAAGTAGTTTACATTCGCGCCCCAAGCTGAGTCTGGAGTACCTTCAAAGCTAGATTCAGCGTAAGAAGCACCAACGCTTAATTTAGGAGTTACGAAAAGATCAGTTTTGAATTGGTAAGCAGTGTCATCACCGTAGATGATGCCTGATTCGAAACCAATTGCCATGTTAGTGTCGTCGATTGCGCCAACATATTTAGCACGTGCAGTGATTGCGTCTTGGTCTTGACCAATAGTCGCAGCTTCTGCAGCAGCTTTAGCAACACCGTTACCCATAACGTTGAACGCGTCAACAGCAGCTTGGTCAGCAACGCTAGTGTAACCAACAGCAACTAAGAAGTTTTGAGTTGGAAGCGCACCAACTTCTAATGCATAACGGTCGCCATTGCCTTCTAATTCTTTAGATACTTGGTTTTTAGAATCTAAAATAGTGTGGCTGTAAGACGCGCTTGCATATACAGGAACAACTTTAGTTGGAACATAAGCTTCAGCTTTAGCACCAAAGTTATGAGCAATTACGTCAACACCTTGTGAACCAACTTCGCCGTAGTTGTAAGCAACAGCTACGTTAGAAGCTTGGTTTAAGAATGCAGCTTCTGCTAAAGGACCTTTTGTAGAGTCAACATTTTTGAAGTAGTAAGTACCTTGAACACCACCAATGAAATCTTTGTCATTTGCAGTTGTGTCGATGTATTCTGCTTGGCCTTGAACTTCAAATTGGTAAGCTTGAGCACCGGTCATGGCTAATAATAAAGCAGTGGCTAAACCGAGTTTTTTCATGATTTTCTACCAGTTGTTACAAATGGATTAAACATTGAGCATTGTATTGTAACAATATATTAAGTCAATGATCCTAAAGGTTATTATTCAGTCTCTGACTCAGATCTTTATTTCATAATAAGAAATTCAGTTTTTACTCTAACTAATAAGTCACTGAAAAAAAATCATTGAGAACAATTAAGTAAGTTTGATTAAATTCTTAATTAAAAAAATACACTTGAAAAAATACACAACTTTTCAATCTAAAATAACAATTATTATTGTTATCTTAATTCAAAATAACATTTATTGTAGTGGGTAAATTCTAACGCTTTTCACGCATTTGAAGCGATAAATTGCGGCTTTGACTGCCGAATTGTTGGGCAAAAACTGTTTATTTGCATAGTAAATGGACGTTTTTGTTTTAAATCTGAGGTCTACTTCACTTAAATGAATATCTTAGTGATAAATTTAATATCCTTGTGAAATACTTGGCTTTACATCAGGTTTTATTTGATTCATAATTTGCCAATCGAGTCGTCACACAGTTTAAAAGTGTGACTTTGACCCTGATTCTCCATCATTTGTTTTTTATTCGCCCAGCTTTCCCCAAGGTTGGGCTTTTTTTTTGTCTAAAAATGGAACTTTACCGCAAAGATTATAGATAAAACGGAGATGGAATAAAAATAAATGCCCTTTTATGGTGCATATATTATTGAATTTATCATCGAGTTCAGTAGGTCCAGACAAAAAAAATCCTGATTTTCATGGAAAATCAGGATTTTTTAGCCAAAATTTTCGGGAAACTAAAATATTCTGCTGAGGAAGAAATTTAGTGTGCCCTAATACGGTGCATTCTGCACCAATTTATTGCAATTGTAAATATTTATTTAAGCAAGTTCATAAAAAAATTTATTCCTTTCAAATATGTTGCTGTTTTTTAGCAAATTATCTCGTTTTAAAATGATAAAAATGTGACAGATTCAACACATTTGTATAGAATTTAGCTGTATAAATGTTCATTTTATAAATTAATAAATTATTGATCATTAATTTAAATATTCCCGCGTTTAGTTGATAAGTGGGTTGGGGTATGCAACAAGTGTGGGGCATAAAATAGATGGAAACATTACGAACAGAGCATATTAGTAAGCGCTTGCAACTTGCGATGCTAGTAATCGTCTTGTCTATCGTATTTATTAGTGTTCCACTGATTGTGAGCAGTTATCAAAACTACCTCAAAAATGCTCAAGCGCTGAAAGAAATTCAGATGCTAAAAATGGTGGCAGATTTAACCAACCAAATTTCTCGTGAACGTGCGCCAGCTAACAGTGCAATGTCGAGTCAAGGTCTTCAGCGCGAGCAAAAAATTATTGAGTTGGCTGAATATCGTCAAGGCGTTGATCGGCAATATCAAGATACACTGAAAGTTTTAAAAGAAACGGGCTTTGCACCGATCGCCCAGCAGTTAGAGTCCAATTTATATCCATATTTGTTGCAGGGTCGCAAAACGGTCGATCAATATATTGCGCTGCCGACACAACAGCGTGAAGCTAAAAAATTGGATCATGCCATTTTGGCGATGTTCCAAGCTTGGGATCAAAGCTATATTGCCATGCAGAAATTGGTCAATCATTCACATGGTAAAGATACCCGTGTATCGAATTATTACACGCTGATTTTATTACTGGCAGAATTACGTGATCAGGCGGGACGAGTCGCATCAAATATTATGGCTGCGGTATCATTTCAACAGGAAATTCCAGAGCAAAATTTAGCGCGGAGTTTACAAACCCAGCGTCAAACACGCTATCTATGGGAATTGATCAATGTCGTGCAGTCCGAACATGACAAAACACCCGAGTTTAAACAGTTACATCATGCGGTACGAACGGAATTTTTAGATAAAGGTTTGCCAATTATTGATGGTTTGGCTCAAAAAAGTCTTCAACATCAGCGTTATCACATGGATGGCACCCAGCTCACTGATGCAATGGTCAATAAATTTGTCACAGTGGTGGAATTGCAAAGTTATATTTTAGATTACAGTCTCAAAGTAGCTGCGGATGAACAACGTGAAGCGCGAAATAAATTGATTTTCACGCTTTTTGTCTCGCTCGTGTCATTACTGACTGCATTATTAACGATGTTCTATGCCAAGAAATGGGTGTTTGAACCTTTAATTCGTGCTCGTAATCAGTTATTTAAACTGGCTCGGCACCGACAAATGGATCAAGGCGTGATTGAACCTGCCAAAGTAGGTTATCTCAGTTTATTTGATGCCATTCAGCATATTGAAAACATGTTGGAACAACGTGATGCCTTTGAATTTCAGCTTAAACATATTGCCAATACTGACTCACTCACCAATGTCGCCAATCGTTTTGCCTTAGATGAATATATTAAATTTCGCGACAGCCAAAATTCAGGCTTTTTACATACAGCACTGATCGTGATTGATATTGATCACTTTAAACAGGTGAATGATCGCTATGGGCATATTGTCGGCGATTTGGTGATTCAACATGTTGCCAATCAATTACGACAACATATTCGTTCATCCGACTTGGTGGTGCGATATGGTGGAGATGAGTTTTTAGTCCTGATCGAGGGGATTGATATGCTCAAAGCCCAGCACATTGCCGAAACCATACGGCATGATATTCAGCATGTGAATTTCAATTTGGCAGAAGACGAAGCAGATCTCATCGTGACGGTGAGTATTGGTGTTGCAGTGGGTGCCAAAAGCTGGATCGATTTATTAGAGCGCGCAGACCAAGCATTGTTTAAAGCCAAAGCTGCGGGGCGTGATCGTGTTTCAGCCTAAACGCAGCTTGGCAGATTCATATAGTTAGCCAGACAAATGAATTAATCTTCATCTTTATATAATTTATTGCAGGCTTGTTGGTTCATTTGGCTGCCGTCTTCATTCCAACACTGGGCTTGGGTAATTTTGCCTAAATCGTACTGAAGCACCGCTTCAGGTTGCCCATTGTCATACCAAATTTTATAACTGTTATGACGAACGCCATTACGATAATAACCTTGGCGTTCTAGTTTGCCGTTTTCAAACCACATTTTCAGCTCGCCAATCAGTTTATTGTTTTGAAAATTGGCATAGGTCCACGGTTTACCATTACTGTACCAGCGTTGGCGCAGGCCATTTTCGATCCCATTTTTATAATTTTGAGAAAAAGCCAGTTGCCCATTTGGATGCCAAATTTTGTAATCCCCCTGTGATTCGTCATTGATGATGCTACTTTCTTGTTCTTTTATCCCATTGGCAAACCAAAACTCAAGTTTGCCCTCGTACTCCCCATTTTTATAGGCAATGCGGCTACGGGGTTTGCCGTTGGGGAAGAAGCTTTCAAATACGCCTGAGCCTTGAATGCCATCTGGAAAGTGAATTAAATGTTCACATTCACCGTTTTTAATTTTGCTGTTGCTCAGAAAGATGGTGGTCAGGGCATTGCCATTGGCATAGACATATTGATTTTCAAAGATTCCTTTGTGTTGAGTCGGGGTACTGAGGGCTTTACACTGCGGCTTATCTTTCCATGGGCTAAGATCGGGGTCTTCTTGTGAGACAAACAGCACCATGTATTCGTTTAGATAGCCATCGGCAAAGCTATATATTGGACATAATAAGAGGCTGAAACTTAAGATAAATTTATTCATTGTTAGTATGCTTTTATATTTTAAAAAGTTAAAAATTATTCGTTGTTGAGTCCACGATAGGCGTCATCATAAGGATGTTTTGTTTAAAAATAAATAGTGGATGCGCTAAGTTTGCAACAGATACAAGACTGTTGAAAAGTAAACAATTCAGGTTTGAACTTCATCTTATACTATGGACTTTAAACGCCATAAAAATAGTGCAATGAAAAAAATATATCTATCGTTGATGACTGTCCTGAGTTTGACAGCATGTACAGCAAATGAAGGCATGTTGGATTCATCTCAACACTTAAAACAAACGGCTCAAGCCAATTTAGCAAATTCACGGGTGAGTGAAATTCCGTCTTTATTTAATCAAGCACAGACACAGGCGGTATTTGTCACATTTGATGGTCAGAGCATGAGCCATTATGGCAATGACTTACAGCGCGCCCAGACAGCATACATTCCTGCATCTACCTTTAAAATGTTAAATGCTTTAATTGGTTTGCAGCATCAGAAGGCGACAACCACTGAAGTTTTTAAATGGAAAGGTGAAAAACGTGCTTTCCCGTCATGGGAAAAAGACCTGACTTTGGGTGAAGCGATGCAAGCGTCTGCGGTGCCTGTTTATCAGGAACTGGCAAGGCGAATAGGTTTGGCGTTAATGCAACAAGAAGTCAAACGGGTCGGTTTTGGCAATGCCAATATTGGCAAACAGGTGGATAATTTTTGGTTGGTTGGGCCGTTAAAGATTACGCCCGAGCAAGAAGCCAAATTTGCGTATCAGCTTGCGACAGAGAAATTACCGTTTGATGTCGCGGTACAAAAGCAAGTCAAAGACATGCTTTATATTGAAAGTCGTGGCGATGCGAAGTTGTATGCCAAGAGTGGTTGGGGCATGGATGTTGAACCCCAAGTCGGTTGGTATACCGGTTGGGTGGATGATGGTCATGGCAAGATCATGTCGTTTAGTTTGAATATGCAGATGGCAGCAGGGGATGATGTGGCAGAGCGTAAGCAGTTAACTTTGGATGTGTTGGATAAGTTGGGTGTGTTTCATTATTTACGTTAATTTTTTGAGTTTTAAGTTTGCATGTCCTCGCTTTGCATTGGGGTTGAGTTTCCATTGTGTAGGACGTTGCTACTTTTGAAAGCACAAAAGTAGGCAAAATGCTTTTGTTTGGTTGAAGGTAAGTCCGAAAAGTTCCAGTTGAATGTATAAATAATGGTGCGAATTTTGTTGATGGATTTAGTTAAGGTTATTTTCAAAAAAATATGCTTTTCTAAACGTCCTCGCTTTGCATTGGGGTTGAGTTTCCATTGCGTAGGAGATTCCCACTTTTGAAAGCACAAAAGTAGGCAAAATGCTTTTGTTTGACTGAGGGCACATCCGTGCTGCCCCAGTCAAACAGGCGACATCCATGTCGCCTTCATGTGATTGAATATTGTGAAGAACAAGAATTTATGTAGAAATGGCTTTGTTTAAGCTCGTATAAAGTGATTTTCTAGCTTCTAAAATTTTAAATCTATATTGAGCAGTTGTTTCAACATTGATAGCTCCATTTTTACAAAGTGTATAAGCGTTAAATTTTCCGAGTAATTCGCCATAAATTCTTAGCTTTTCTTATTGTTCAATATATCCATGTAAAAGAATTAAACCTTCATTTTTGCTAAGCAAATTAAAGTCATTAAAAAGTGCGTGTCTTAGAGGTTAAAGTCTATCTGAAATCTCATTAAGAGCTGGTTGAGATTGTTTTGTTTCAAATTCAAAAATTGCCCAAATTTTTAAAACGAGATGATTTATTTCCTCGAGATCTTTGGAAATATTGGTCAATAAATTACGATTATATAGAAGGTTATCTTTTGCTACTGATGCTGAAATATTTGCCTTTTGATTTAAGTAGGTAATTACGCCAGTTATCAGTGCTCCTAAACCAATTTTTACGGCTGTATCAATTATCTCTAATAAAGTCATATAAATAAAAAACGGTGAATGAATCACCGTTTTATCATGCACTTAAAGGAAAGAGAATCTTATTTCAACATCGGCTTTAAAAATTTCGCTGTATGCGACACTTTATTCTTCGCAACAACTTCAGGTGTACCTTCGGCAATAATCATACCGCCACCCGCACCACCTTCAGGACCTAAGTCCACAATCCAATCGGCAGTTTTAATCACATCCAAGTTATGCTCAATCACCACGATGGTATTGCCTTTATTACGTAGCTCATGCAGGATGTCGAGCAACTTGGCAATATCATGGAAGTGCAGACCTGTCGTTGGTTCATCAAGCACGTACAAGGTTTTGCCTGTATCACGTTTCGCCAACTCACGTGCCAATTTCACACGCTGCGCTTCACCACCTGAAAGTGTGGTTGCAGACTGACCCAAACGGATATAGCCCAAGCCCACTTGGTTCAAGGTTTCCAAACGACGGTGAATCACAGGAATAGCATCAAAGAAATGCATCGCATCTTCAACCGTCATTTCTAAGACATCTGAAATGTTGCGACCTTTATAGCCAACTTCTAACGTTTCACGGTTATAGCGCTTGCCGTGGCAGGCATCACAAGGCACATACATATCAGGTAAGAAGTGCATTGCAACCTTAATCATACCGTCGCCTTCGCAGGCTTCACAGCGACCGCCTTTCACGTTAAACGAGAAACGACCTGCAGCATAACCACGCGCTTTAGCTTCAGGGGTTTGCGCAAACAGTTCACGAATTGGGGTAAACAAACCAGTGTAGGTTGCAGGGTTTGAACGTGGTGTACGACCAATTGGGCTTTGGTCAATATCGACGACTTTATCGAGAAACTGTAAGCCATCAATCGAGTCAAATTTTTCCGCAGTCAGTGTGGTTGCACCGTTCAATTGAGTTGCTGCAAGCGGCAATAATGTCCGGTTAATCAGGGTCGATTTACCTGAACCCGACACACCCGTCACACAGGTCATGACCCCTAAAGGAATGGTCAGATCGACATTTTTTAGGTTATGACCCGCAGCGCCCATTAACTTGATTTGCTCTTCAGGTTTGGGTGGCTGTACACGTTGTTTTGGAACTTCGATTTTTAACTTGCCTGATAAATACTGACCTGTCAGTGAGTCAGGGTTTGCCAAAATTTCATCATAAGTTCCTTCGGCAATTACATGACCACCATGTACACCTGCACCCGGGCCAATATCAATAATATGGTCGGCGGCACGGATCGCATCTTCATCATGTTCTACAACTAATACGGTATTACCTAAGTCACGCAAACGTACTAGGGTTTCCAATAGGCGGTCATTATCACGCTGATGCAAACCAATAGAGGGTTCATCGAGGACATACATCACGCCCATGAGGCCCGCGCCAATTTGTGAAGCCAAACGAATACGCTGTGCTTCACCACCCGACAGTGTTTCTGCCGAGCGCGATAAACTTAAATAGTTCAACCCCACAGAGACCAGGAAGTGTAAACGCTCACGGATTTCTTTGAAAATCTTGTCGGCAATTTCGCCTTTGGCACCGCTTAAGTTGAGGTCTTGATAATAGCTTTCAGCATCGCCAATTGACATTTTGGTGATTTGCGCGATGGTTTTATCTTTAACTCGGACATGCCGTGAAATTTCATTGAGACGTGAGCCACCGCAAGCATCACATGCGGCATTTGATAAATACTGTGCTAAATCTTCACGTACATAGTTCGACTCCGTTTCACGGTAGCGACGTTCTAGGTGCGGCAAAATCCCTTCAAAGGCTTGTACTCGTTTATGCGAACGACCACGCTCATCAATATAGCTGAGGTCAACTTTTTCCTTGCCTGTACCATAAAGGAATTTCTTTTTGGTCTCGGCATCGAGTTCATTCCACGGTGTGTCTAAAGAATAACCAAAATGATCGGCAACTTTTTGGATCATGCTGTAGTAATACGGACGTTGACGGTCCCAACCACGGATTGCCCCTTGGCTAATCGAAACTTCATTATTAGGAATCAATTTGTCAGCACTAAAATGGCTGCGTGTGCCTAAACCATCACAAACAGGGCAGGCACCGAATGGATTATTGAAGGAAAATAGACGCGGTTCGAGTTCACCTACGGCACGTTCACATTCAGGGCAGGAGTGTTTGGCTGAAAATACGCGGTCTTCTTGTTCGCCTTTCATCCACGACAAAATGGCAATGTCGCCGCCCATGCGTAAAGCCGTTTCAAAACTTTCTGCAATCCGGTTGCCAAGATCATCACGAACCTTAAAACGGTCGACCACCACTTCAATGGTGTGCTTTTTCTTTTTGTCTAATTCGGGTGGCGTGTCAATATCAATGACTTCACCATCGACACGGGCACGGACAAAACCCTGACCTTGTAATTGTTCAAATAAGTTGGTGTATTCACCCTTACGGTCACGGACCACAGGGGCAAGCAACATAAGCGCCGTGCCTTCTTCTAGACCTTTGACGGTATCGACCATTTCAGACACAGTCTGAGCCACCATTGGGAGGTCATGTTCAGGACAATACGGCGTGCCGACACGGGCATAGAGTAGACGTAAATAGTCGTAAATTTCGGTGATTGTTCCCACTGTTGAGCGTGGGTTGTGGCTCGTTGATTTTTGTTCGATGGCAATCGCAGGACTCAAGCCTTCAATCGAGTCAACTTCGGGCTTTTCCATTTGCGAAAGGAATTGGCGTGCATAGGCAGATAAGGACTCAACATAGCGACGTTGACCTTCAGCATACAAGGTATCAAAAGCCAAAGAGGACTTCCCTGAACCAGAAAGACCCGTAATGACCACAAACTTGTCGCGTGGAATATCGAGTGACACATTTTTTAAGTTATGGGTACGTGCGCCTCGAATACGGATATGGCTTTGGCTCATGCAAGGGGTCCTAAAATATTCATCGAAAAACCTATATATGATAGCGCATGAAAAATGTTCAAGTGTAATTTAAACCTAGATTTATGCGTGACTTTGTGAGAAAAATGGCCGAATCAAAATATAGCTGTCTGTGCCGATGCCCTAAAACATCTGCAAATCAGCAATCTAGGACTTTTAACATGAAATGGCAACTTCATCTCAATCCAACATTAGGTGTGATGGGTTTATTGATGTGTAGTGTGTTTTTGAGTGCATGTACCCCGAACCACACACCGAAAGCGCAAAAATATGACAGCTTAGAACAAGCAACTTTGGCGCTGAATACCGAAAGTGAAAAAATTGATCTGTATCTTGCGAAATTAGGTCAAGCCAAAACAGAAGCTGAAAAAAAGCAGCTGGCCTGCGAAAAAATTCCTCAACAGTTTGATTTGGTTTTGGCAATTGTTGAAAACAATCAACATTTGATGAGTGCTGAAGATTTAAAAGTTCAAGCGCAGTTTAAGCAAATGGCTGAGCAACAAAAAGCGCGCTTTACATCTAGCCTATGGTGTAAAGGTGCATAAAGATAAAAGCGCTATGACTTTTTTGAGTTCATCGTTTAAATCTCCTGTGTCATGTGCATAACAATCCATTGGAAAATCTCAGGACTATCGCAGAAAAGGCGTAAAATGCAGTTTTATCGAAACCATAGAATGCCATGTTGTCCTTATTTCTCAAAAGCTTAATGGGTGCCTTTGTTGTGGTATTAATTGCTTTGCTGTCTAAAAGTAAGGTGTTTTATATTGCAGGTTTGGTTCCATTGTTTCCGACTTTTGCGTTGATTGCTCATGTAATTGTGGCAAATGATCAGGGTGCAGCCGCATTACAAAAAACTGCGCTGTTTGGACTCTGGTCTCTCATCCCATATTTCATTTATTTATTGATGGTGTACCTGCTCGCAACACGTTTGAGCTTAACGGCATGTTTGAGTGTAGCAACTTTGAGTTGGGTGCTTGCTGCGGCTGTTTTGATTTATGCATGGCAGAGTTTTCAGTAAGCATCAAAAGCCTATATCGATGCTGTTTCAGATTAACTTTTTATCGGTTCTAGATCATTTATAAAACAATAGATTTGTATTAAATTATGATGAATTTCCAATCACTAAATGTGTGATTTAAAATGTAAGTATTTGAATAATTAATTATAATTCTGCCAGAACAGAAAATAATCATGATAAGAGCAAATAATGTTAAAACAATTTTGGGTGATCATCTGCCTCATGTTTTCAAGTCAAATCCTGTGGGCTGAAGACAGTCAAATCCTCGCGTTTGAACAGTTTATTGACCCGGTAGCCGAGCAGCGTTATAGCGTGAGCGTGCCTGCGGTCGGGCAAAATGAACAGCTATGGTCTGTGGTCTATATGGTACTGCAAACCAACCAAGTCCCTGACAATACTGTTCTGGACTTTAAAGTCGTTCCGCAAGGTTTATTGTTGAAAAATAATCCTGCACAAAAAATACAAGAGTATGCTTTTGATGGTGTACAGTTGGCACAGAAAAAAGACTATGTACTGTCCCAATTCTCAGATTTGAGTGAACAACTGGAAGATCAAACTGGCAAGAAAGTGCAGGATGCATCAATCTTTGATATTAGTCGTGCCCATGTATATGCCCGCGTAGAAGATTGGGTGCCTGACTATAATGCACAAGCTACTCAACTGAATATTGAACTGGGAAAACTCAATGAAATGCAAGTCAAAGGGCTTTATTTCATTTTAGGCAAAGGTGAAAAGCCCAAAGATTTATTGGCTATTGCTCAACTAGATCCGATGGTCAAATCACAATTTCATTCAGAAGAGATGCAGGAACGCAAAGCAGCACGCAGTGAGTTGCGTGAAGCACGTTTTGCGATTTTTTTGGTGATTATCGCGATGGGGATTTTTCTCGGATGGTATCGTTTTAAACGCTAATACACTGAATGATCGTGTAGGGTCATTTGAACCGAATCCAACCGTATTAAAAAAAGGATCTAAAAGTAATTTTAGATCCTTAAATTTTTATACAGCTAAAATCACAGGTTTATTCAATGGGCCAAGTCCGCTGTTGATACGCGCTGTCCCAGAACATCCATTCTAATTTTGCGCCGTTCGTGTAAGCCGCATGCATTTTTTCACGTGTATCTGCATCACAGCGAGCCGCCACTCGATCAATGGTTTGAATCACATTTTGTACAGCGCTGTTGAAGTCTTGACCTGAGTAGGTGTCGATCCATGCTTGGTAAGGGTTATTCGGCACAGATTGGCTGACAATGGCTTTGCCGACTTCCGCATAGATCCAAAAGCAAGGCAGGAGTGAGGCAAGGACCACAGGGTAACTTTCTGACCATGCTGTCGCTGTTAGAAACGAAGTGTAATGATGGCAGGCAAGGGTCAGTGGGGTATTTTCAAACTGTTCTTTACTGATGTTGAAACCTTGCATAAAGTCATTGTGCAGACTACGTTCCACCACGATGGCAATTTTTGCCGCTTCAGAAAACTGAATCACATCGTCGGCATCAAATGCCTTGGCTGCACACACAGCAAGCGCACGACCATAAGCCAATAAATAATGGGCATCCTGAATGACATAGTGGCAAAAGGCGTCGCGGCTTAAACTGCCCTGAGCCAATTCCTGATTAAACGGTAGATGGAGTATCTGCTGATATAACGCGGTATTACGTTGCCAAACTTCTTCAGAAAAACGCATTGAACATTCCTGTCGTTAAAAATGAAAGACGGGTCTACACCATGATGCGATGTAATTGAGAGCCTCCATCTTAGAGTGTTTATTCAAAATGTAACGAATAATTTTTGGTTTCAATCCTGAAAAGCGGCATAATTGCGCCATAAACTTAGCTTCAAACTGGGTATTCCCTCATTTTGAAATCTTATTGAATGAATAGGTCGATCTCTCATGATGAAACATTTTGGTTTCTCAATCGTCTTTACGATCGTGTGTCTTGCCATTTCTGCATATTGGGGTCTGAATCATGGCCCAAATGCAGGTGTGCAAGCCATGCTGACAGCACTGACCATTACTGCAATTTTGGCAGTGATGGAAGTATCATTGTCATTTGATAACGCTGTAGTGAATGCATCGGTACTCCGTGGTTGGGATCATTTTTGGAAAATGATTTTCTTAACCGTCGGGATCGTGATTGCTGTATTCGGTATGCGTTTGATTTTCCCAATTGTGATCGTGGCTGTGACCGCAGACATGGGTGCAATGGAAGTGGTTCAAATGGCGTTGAATGATCCAATTCAGTATTCAGCTAAATTGATGGCCCATCATGCAGAAATTGCGGCCTTTGGTGGTGCTTTCTTATTATTGGTGTTCCTGAACTTCTTCTTAGATGAAGGGAAAGATACCCATTGGTTCCGTTGGTTAGAGCGCCGTTTGGCCAATCTTGCAAACGTTCCTGCGATGTCCGTGTTTATTGCTCTAATTGCGTTATTGGTAATGGCAGCAAACGTGGCCGAAGTCTCTCGTTTAGCAGTTGTGATGGCGGGTATTTGGGGGATCGTGGTGTATATCGGTGTCCAAGTACTGAGTCATTTATTGGGTGGTGAACCTGAAGTTGATGAAAATGGTAATGCGGTTGGACATGACGCAAATGGCGTACCGACAGGCGTGATCAAAGCCGGTTTTGGTGGTTTTCTTTATCTTGAAGTACTCGATGCCTCATTCAGTTTTGATGGTGTGATTGGTGCATTTGCGATTACTTCTGATGTCGTAATCATTATGCTTGGTCTTGCCATTGGTGCCATGTTCGTGCGTTCGATGACCATTTACTTAGTGGATAAAGGCACCTTAGATGCTTATATCTTCCTTGAACATGGTGCGCATTATGCGATTGGTGCTTTGGCCTTCATTATGTTGGCGAGTGGCACAGGTCTGCATGTCCCTGAAGTGGTAACGGGCCTGATTGGTGTGGCATTTATTGTTTGGGCGGTGATTGCCTCAATTCAATATAAAAAGCGCCAAGAAAGTCTAGGCTAATTTAAATTTGCCTGAAATCTCCCAAAAAGCGCAGCATTAGCTGCGCTTTTTATTTGTCCAATTATCAGGATATTTAAAATCAATAAAAATCCTGCTTCGCTTTAAGCTGAATGTCCTATAATCCCATTCCAAGATTAATGAATTTTTAACCAGCTATGATGAATGCTCTTGAACGACGCTCAACTTTTGCTTTGAGTAGTATTTTCGCCTTACGTATGCTGGGGCTGTTCATGATTATTCCTGTTTTCTCTGTGGCAGGTCAGCAATATGCAGGGGCAACACCGGCACTCATTGGTTTAGCGGTGGGTGTCTATGGCTTGACCCAAGCAATTTTACAGATTCCGTTTAGTTTGATTGCAGACCGTTATAGCCGTAAACCGTTGGTGGTGATCGGGCTGCTGTTGTTTGCTTTAGGCGGTGCAATTGCAGCAATGTCCGATAGTATCTATGGCGTAATTATCGGGCGTGCGATAGCCGGTGGTGGCGCTGTGTCTGCGGTAGTGATGGCTTTGTTAGCCGATGTCACACGTGAAGAACAGCGCACTAAAGCCATGGCGATGATGGGGATGAGTATCGGTCTGTCCTTTGTGGTGGCATTTAGCCTTGGACCTTGGCTCACAGGTTTAGTCGGTATCTCGGGTTTATTTTGGGTGACCACCATCATGGGACTTGCTGCGATTGCGATGTTGCTGTTGGTGCCGAAAGTGACGCGTCATCACCGAAATTTCCAACAAGGTTATCTGACGCAATTGAAGCAAGTGCTGAAAATGCCTGATCTAAATCGGTTGCACGTTTCAGTCTTTGCATTGCATTTACTACTCACAGCGATGTTTATTTATGTGCCATCTCAGTTGATTGACTTCGCCAATATTCCCTTGCATTCGCATGGTCTGGTATATTTGCCGCTTTTGGTCGTGAGCCTGTTTTTTGCCTTTCCGAGCATTATTCTGGCGGAAAAATATCGCAAAATGCGTGGCATTTTCTTGACCGCCATTGGTGGCATTATTCTAGGATTGGGCATCTTAATTTTTGGTTTCGAATCTAAATATATTCTGCTTACTGGCTTAGGATTATTCTTTATTGCATTTAATGTGATGGAAGCATTATTACCGTCATGGTTATCGAAAGCGGCTCCAATTCAGTCTAAAGCGACAGCCATGGGCGTGAACGCCAGCAGTCAGTTTCTGGGGGCATTTTTTGGTGGTATGATTGGCGGGCAACTTTTGTTGCTAAATGATACGGCAATGGGATGGGGCATCCTGACAGGGCTAGCCATTTTATGGTTGATCATTAGTTTTGGGTTGGCTCAGCCGCGTTATTTATCGTCTATGGTTTTCAGTTTGCCTGAAGATAAAGAAACGGATGAATGGACTTCTCAGCTTTTAGCAATTCGTGGTATTGAAGAAGTTGTGGTGATGTCTGACCAGCAAGTGGCTTATGTAAAAGTGGATAAGCAGCAGATGGATGAATCTGCGCGACAACATTTAACGCACTTGTTAGGGAAAGAGGTAGCCATTTAACCATAACTCTTATAAAGTAAATAATAGAAACAAATAGGAAGAATACGTCTGATGCGTGGTGTAAATAAGGTCATTTTAGTTGGTACTTTGGGTCGTGACCCTGAAACAAAAACTTTCCCAAATGGTGGTTCTCTCACTCAGTTCTCAATTGCAACGAGTGATTCATGGACAGATAAAAATACAGGTGAACGTAAAGAGCAAACAGAATGGCACCGTATTGTGTTACATAACCGCTTAGGTGAAATTGCACAGCAATATTTGCGCAAAGGTTCTAAAGTTTATATTGAAGGTTCATTACGTACTCGTCAGTGGACAGATCAAGGCGGTCAAGAGCGTTACACGACTGAAATTCGTGGTGAACAAATGCAAATGCTTGACAATAATCGCCAACAAGGCGAACAAGGTCAAGGCGGTGATTTTGGTCAGCCTCGTTTTAATAATCAACAAGGTGGTTATAACAATAACCAAAACCAAGGTGGCTACGGTAATAGCTCAAACCAAGGCGGTTATGGCAATAACCAACCGGCTCAAGGCAATAGCTATGGCAATAACAACCCAGGTGGTTTTGCGCCAAAACAACAGCCTGCACCGACACCGGCTCCTGCAGCAGCAGATTTAGATGATGACTTACCGTTCTAATGAACCTTAAACACAGCGTTTAAAACGGTAGATCATCATCAAAAAAAGCCCTCAATCTTGAGGGTTTTTTTCGCATGTCTCATCTTGAAAGATCAGTTTCATTTTGCAATTGAGTCGACGACTTATTTTTTTTCAGAAACCCACATAGTAATTACGGCTTTAAAAACGGCTTCATTACGCGTGTTGTTCACCACGACATTCACCAAGTAATCACTCCCTGCATTCCACGTAAAATTAGCATCGACAGGCGTGGCAATGGCCGTTAAATCTGTATCGGCTTTTTTCAAATATTCCACAGTCATGCCTTTGGGAATCCAACGATGGCTGCTCGGAACGGTTACATCCGTCATGGTACCGCCAGCCAATTCGGCCATATTACACATGGCAATCGCGTGGACAGTGCCAATATGATTCAACACACTGCGCTGTTTTTTAATATGTAGTTCACAGTATTGGGGCTTTAATTCATCAAAAACAGGCGAAATACTGCTGAAATACGGTGCTTTTAAACACAGCAATTTAGAAAAAGTCCATTTCCCTGCGGATTTGTTTTGGAAGGTCTTCCATAATTTTAATGCTTGGCTCATGCTTAATTATCCTTCATTATTCAGAATATAATTCTAATACGGAATAATATTCTGTTAATGGCGTAAATGACGTCATAGCTATTAAAAAAAGCCAACATTGTTTTAAAATGACCCTAGCAAAGGAAAGTATCAATGTCGTCAAATCAAGTATTATTGCAACGAATTTACAGCGGTCGCAGAGCGGAACTTAAAAGGCAGATCTTAGGAGAAGCCCTTGCATGTTTTTTAGAGCAAGGGATTGAAACGACGACGATTGAACATGTACGAGACCGTGCAGAGACCAGTGTTGGTGCGATTTACCATCATTTTAAAAATAAAGATGGTTTAGTAGCAGCATTGTATTTTGCGGCATTGCAAGATCAATTTGCGAAAAGGGCAGACGCCTTGACACAGGCCCAATCGCTGCAGGAAGGCATTCAAGCCATTTTGTGCTCGTATATAGACTGGGTCGAAGCCTATCCTGATTTTGCAGAATTCTTATATGCTGCAGGGTTTAATATGCGTAAGGAAACGCTACAAGCCGAGTTAAAACAACATAATCTACAACGCAATACCGCGCTGCTGGATTGGTTGACCGCACAATCCGATTGGCATTTGATCGAGCATTTACCCAAAGAATTAATGATGTCTTTGGTCTTAGGGGCAACGGAAAATTATTGTCGGGCATGGTTATCGCATAAAGTCAAAACGCCACCATCACACTATAAACAACAGTTTATACAGGCTGCTTGGCAGGCCCTCTGTATGGATATAAAGCCTTGCTCTCATTGAAATTGATTGGTTTTCTCGATGGAAAGGCAAAGATTGATTTAAATAGTAAATCTAAAAATCCGATAGTTTTTATAAAAAAGTTCGGTTTTACCTATGATTTGATAAGTCGTATTCTAGCTTCAACAGATAAGCAATCCCTGAAATGAGTTAGAGGAATATCAAATGAGTTTAATTAATACTGAAGTAAAACCATTTAACGCTACCGCTTACCAAGACGGTCAATTTATTGAAGTTTCAGAAAAAGACTTCTATGGTAAATGGTCTGTGGTGTTTTTCTATCCTGCTGACTTTACTTTTGTATGTCCAACAGAATTAGGCGATCTTGCTGATCACTATGCTGAATTCAAAAAAATGGGCGTAGAAATTTATTCAGTATCTACTGATACACACTTCACGCATAAAGCTTGGCACGATTCTTCTGAAGAAATTAAGAAAATCGAATACCCAATGGTTGGCGATCCAACTTGGACACTTGCGAAAAACTTTGATGTTTTAATTGAAGCGGATGGTCTTGCTGACCGTGGTACTTTCGTAATTGACCCTGAAGGTAAAATCCAAATCGTTGAAATCAATGCAGGTGGTATTGGTCGTGATGCTTCTGAATTGATGCGTAAAGTAAAAGCTGCTCAATATGTACATGCACACCCAGGTGAAGTATGTCCTGCAAAATGGAAAGAAGGTGAAGCGACGCTTGCACCATCGATCGACCTAGTGGGTAAAATCTAATTTAGTGATCCAACCGTAGATTTAAAAAAGCCAGAACTCAGTTCTGGCTTTTTTTTGTGGTCTAGAACATTAAACTAAATAGCCATCATGCTCCGGAGCATAGTCACGAATTCCAGCGACTAAATAGTCAATTAATCTTTCCATGACTAGGCGCTGACCTTTTCGCGAAGCATATACCAATTGTACCGTACCGACATTTGAGCACCATTCGGGGAAGAGGTGAATTAAACGACCTGCCTCAATATCTGCTTGTACCGTTAAATACGGTAAGTCTGCGATGCCTAAACCATCGAGTACCGCATAATAAGCACCTGCTAAGTCATTGCTTTTAATCCGAGGTTGTAAGGCAATTTCAATCTGCTCTTGCTGTCCCGTATGATGCAAATGCCATTGATAGCGGTTTTTCTGTGTGCCCAAAACGATACTCGGAAATTCTGTCAATTCGGTAATATGCTTTAACTCGCGTCCTTGTAAAAGTTCAGGACTAATCACTAAGCAATGCACGGTTTTAATCACGTCACGTACAATAATGCTCGAGTCTTCATTCTTACTAAAATTGGTACGAATCGCTAAATCAATGTCGTCATGCAAGACATCTACACGGCGGCTAGACAGCTCGAGTTCAACCTGAACTTTGGGATGATCTTTTAAAAATTGATTTAACAAGGGGCGAATTTGATGTTCCATCATGACCGGTGGACAGCTAATTTTAACCAAGCCTTCAAGTTCACTTTTTTGCTTCAGGAGTACCTGATGCGCACATTCGACTTGTTCGATCACTTTTATGCATTCTTCATACAATTCTTGGCCTAATGTCGTGACCTTAAAGTGTCGGGTAGAACGCTGAATAAGGGTGACATTATATTTGGCTTCAAGATCTAAAATGCGTCGGCTTAATTTTGATTTTGTAATATTCGATGCTTCACTTGCAGCGCTAAAACCGCCATGTTTCACCACCAAGTAAAAGTAGTAATAGTCATCAAATGAATGCATGGATCACCTTATGCAGTGAAAAATTATTTCAATTCAAATTATCATACGTCAATTTATATATCAGGTATAAAAAAAGCGGCTCGGAGCCGCTTTTTACTACTGAAGGATTATTTCTTTTCAGTATTTTGCGTATAGCTGTTGATGAGGTTGCGGTAGTCTGGAATATGGTTGCCGAAAAGCGCACCTAAACCTTCAATATCATTACGCCAGTCGCGGTGTAATTCACACGCGGTACCAAACCACGTCATAAGCTGCGCACCCGCTTGCGTCATACGTTGCCAAGCTGAGTCACGGGTTAAATGGTTGAATGTACCTGAAGCATCGGTCACCACAAAGACGTCAAAGTCTTCTTCTAAAGCAGACAAGGTTGGAAATGCAACACAAACCTCAGTCACTACACCGGCAATAATCAATTGCTTTTTGCCTGTTGCTTTGACGGCTTTCACAAAGTCTTCATTGTCCCAAGCATTAATTTGACCTGGGCGTGCAATATAAGGTGCGTCAGGGAACATCTCTTTTAGTTCTGGAACCAATGGACCGTTTGGACCTTGTTCAAAACTGGTGGTGAGAATCGTTGGAAGATTAAAATATTTTGCGGCTGCAGCCAGTGCGAGCACATTATTTTTAAATTTATCTGGATCAATGTCGCGAACCAATGAAAGTAGACCTGTTTGATGGTCAACTAAAAGTACCGCGGCATTATCTTTGTCTAAACGAACGTAAGGTTTGCCCATTTTATTGTCCTCTTTCCTGTTTGCAAGTACGCAGGATCAGATGAAATCTGCGTGTTAACTAGATTTAGAATAGTTGTAAAAATGAGACAATGAAATGGGTTTAAATGAGAAGCTCAATCATAAAATTGGGATAATTCATCGTTATATATGACTTAAAGCTTAGAATTTCTGAATTAATGCTTGGTTTTGAGTGAGGTGCAGATTGTATGTCTGAGTATTGTTCTAAATTTGAGATATAGAATGCTATCTGGATGATGGCCATCAAGTATTTCAAAGCTTAAAATAAGCGCTATGTTCATCCTATCGTATGAATATAGGAGCTAAGAAATGAAAAAAGTAATTGGTGTTTATCGTAATCAGCAAATGCATTGGGTGGGTGATGGTTTTCCAGTCAAAAGCTTATTCTCCTATGATCGTCTAGGTCAGGCCATTAGCCCATTTTTGCTTTTGGATTATGCGGCACCTTATCAGTTCGATCCCACCACTGCACAGCATGGCGTGGGTTCACATCCACATCGTGGTTTTGAAACCGTGACTATCGCCTACAGCGGTGAAGTGACTCATAAAGACTCAAGTGGTGGTGGCGGCACAATTCAAACGGGCGATGTGCAATGGATGACCGCAGGTTCGGGTTTGGTACATGAAGAATTTCATTCGCCTGAATTTGCTCAAGCAGGTGGTCTTTTTGAGATGGTTCAATTGTGGGTGAATTTACCGGCAAAAGACAAAATGACTCAGCCTCGTTATCAAGCGATCACGCGCCAAGATATTCCACGCATAGACATGGATGAAGGTGCAGGCCATATTCGGGTGATTGCCGGTGAAATGGGTGGTCACCTTGGGCCAGCACAGACCTTTAGTCCAGTGAATGTCTGGGATGGTGAGTTGAAAGCTCAATATGAAACCACCTTACATGTACCTGAAGGGCATAACACCATTTTGGTGGTCTTGAAGGGTGAGGTTGTGGTGAATGAAAGCCATAAAGTGCAAGACAGTTCGATGGTCATGTTTGCCAAAGACGATATCGCCATTCAGCTACAAGCGTTGCAGGACACACAATTTTTGTTGCTTAGCGGTGAGCCACTAAATGAGCCGATTCAAGGTTATGGCCCATTTGTGATGAATAGCAAAGCTGAAATTATTCAAGCCTTTGATGATTTCAATAACGGAAAATTTGGTGAAATTGCGCTAGCGCATGAGGCTTAAGTGAAATTCATGCCGTTGAAATAGCCGAAAAAAAAGCCTCTGAACAGTCAGAGGCTTTTTTATTGAGCGCTGTAGTATTTATAGTTGTCATGATTTAAATATCATTTTACTTTTTATAAATTGTGATGAATTTATCACTTTCTTATGTGGCGCATCTTAGCGAGACTTGGCTTTAAAGTAAACCGAAAGTTATAAAAATGGTTAATTTAATTGTTTGGTTTTATAGGGTAATTAAAATTTTAAAGAAAAATATGTTTAAAAAACAAAGCTTAAATTGTGTGCTTTTTGACTGTAAATATTTGTAAATTTAACTTAAAAACGGCTGTACTGAAATCCATACAAAAAGTGCGAATCTGGTATTTTTTAATAGCTATTTTTAACTTCTGATCAGTCATACTTTTAAACTGTGTTTTATAGATGGAAAAGAAAATTGGAAATTGCAGTCATCGGTAGTGGCATGGCTGGGCTGGCTACCGCAAGAATTCTTAAAGACGCAGGGCATAACATTACAATTTTCGAAGCTCTGCCGGGTCGTGGTATGGATAGCCACAGCACTGAGTTTGAAGGCGGCTTGATCGATGCCCCTTTGCGTGTGATGAATCCACACCTCTGGAAAAATACCTTAAGTTTGGCGACCCATTTAGGGATTAAAACCTTCCCAGTCCGTACCTATATGGCATGCAGTTGGCTATTTGAAGATCGTACAGAAACGTGGTTGACCACCAGTCGTAGCCGTATTGGTAATTTCCCAATTATTAATAATCGTAAAGGCTTACAACAATATGGCTGGCGTTTAGTCAAAGGAATGTTGCAACTCAAAGCCGCGATCACTCGATTTTTTAAATCAAAAAATCAGGATATTACGCTTGCTGAATTCATTAATAAAAATGAAATTGAAGAAGTATTTTGGCATGGTGCAGTCATGCCTGTGTTGTATACCATTTGCACTTGTAACCCGAAAACGATTGGCGAATGGCCTGCGAAACCGCTGTTGATTTTCTTGCGTCAATTGACCAATGGTGATGCCTTGTTGCGTATCCAAGGTGGTACACCTGCGTTGGTTGATAAACTGATTGAAGGTTTAAATATTCAAAGTGGTACGGCAATTACCAAAGTGCTCGAGCAAGACGATAAAGTCTTGGTGGAAACTGAGGCCGGTGCACATCATCTATTCGATCGCGTGGTTGTTGCGACACCAACCACCAAAACGGAAGAATTTTTAGATTCTACTCAGTTTGCTGACGATATTGAGCTCTTAAAGAAATTTAAATTTGAGCAAGGTCAGTTGGTGATCCACACTGATCAAACGGTGATGCCGCCGAAGCGCAAAGATTGGTCTGTACTAAGTTATATGATGGATCGTAAATTTACTCGTCAGCAATTTACCGTGTGGCTTAACTCAATCGAGCCGAGCTTGGTGGGTAAAACTCCAGTGTTCCAAACTTGGCAGCCAGTGACACCGATTGATCCTAAAAAAGTGATCTCTTCGGTCAGTTTGACACGCGCAGTGGTGGATTCACATACGGTGGCGCTGAATAAAGAGTTACAGCAACGACATTTATCCCCTGAGCGTAAAGTCTTCTTTTGTGGCTCATGGTCTTGCGATGGTCTGCCGATTTTAGAGTCTGCGGTAACGTCTGCTATGCATATTGCAGAAATTTTTGGTGCGCCATTGCCGTTTGTGGGTTTAAAACCTAAAGTGGAGGTTGCCCCTCAACTCGGTTACTAACATGAAATGGCTTCAAGCAATTCGTCAGTACGTCCCTAGCCATAAATATGCGATTAACAGTCGACTACTCGGAGATGATGCGGAGCTTGCTTGGAGCAATTTGGGCTATTGGAATGATGCAAAATCATCCTATCCTGCAGCCTGTCAAAAACTCGCTTTCCATCTTGCCGAATCCATTCAATTAAAATCTACAGATCGTGTTTTAGACCTTGGTTGTGGGCAGGGCGCGAGCTTGGTTTTTTGGATGGAACATTTTCAAATTCAAAACTTATCCGCAGTCGAATTGCAAACCGAATGTGTGGAAAAAATCCAAAAAAATTTAAATTCAAAAATCAAAATACAACAAGATTCATTTTTGAATTTAAAAAATATTTATCCACAAAACTGTATGGATGCCGTACTGTGTATTGATGCTGCGTATCATAGTGATTTGAATTTATTGCTTTTATCAGTTGTTAATGTTTTGAATTCAAAGGGACGCTTTGCTTTTCACTATTTGATGTTGTCCGATGCGTTTTTGAATTTAAATTCAGTGCAACGATTGAAATATCAAAGTCTGTTGAAAGCAGCAGATGTGAATTTGAAAAATTTAAATTCAAAGCAAAATTTACAACACCAAGTGCAACAGGCAGGTTTCGAAAATATCCAGATTGAAGATATCAGCGAATTCGTATTTCAGGGTTTTGCCGATTATATTCAAGAACAAAAAAGTCAGATGAGCCTGAGTCATGTGGATCAATTCAAAATCAAGATGACGGCAAAATTGTGTGAGAAGTTGTATCGAGACGGGCTGATTCGTTATGTGCAGATTAGCGCGAGGAAGCCATAAAAAAGAGGCTTTAAAAACATCAAAGCCTCACTAAAAAGCGAGGCTAAGAAATGGTGCCGGCACACGGATTCGAACTGTGGACCTACTGATTACAAGTCAGTTGCTCTACCAACTGAGCTATGCCGGCGTTGTGGAATGCATTCTACAGATTTTTTGAAGTGGTGCAAGTTAAAAAAACAGCAAATCGAATGTAATTTATACGTTTGATTTATTCAGCATTCGACCGATGTTTGGCTCTAAAAACCAGAGAAATAAAAATAGGTAATGTTTCGCCCACAAGATGTGGGCGAAAAAATAGGATGGGTGAGCGTTGAGTGCTATTTCATTCTTAAAATTTGGTCTAGATCCTGTGCGCATTCTTCAAGTGTATATGCCATCTCCAGTTGCATTTGGGGGCGGAGTTCATTGGCGAGCTTTCGCCATTCGTCAATCAGACGCTGTGCTTTTTGAATTTTATGTTTATTGATGTCTTTGGCAAGGGTTGGGGTATAGCCACCACGTTTGGCGTTCTTGATCTGCTTAACATAATTCTGGCTGTTATTCATGTTCTCTCCCGAATAGCAGTGATATATGAAATGTGTTTTTTAAGTTTTTCGTTGATCAAGTTAAAAGTACCGCAATCGCGTTTCAGTTCTATGATGTTTAAATTAATGAATAATTTTTTGAATAGTACCTATATTGAGAGGATGATTTATTTTTAGCATAGGCTTAAGTAATTGTCTTTAGAATATAAAATTTGTATTTGTAAATATACGTGTACTTATTGCTGCCAATAAAAAATCCATAAGTCGTGCATTAGGAAAAAAACGTGTGATTGAAATCCGTCAATCAGGACTTAAATACTGTGAAGTTATTGAGCTAAACAAATAGAAGATCAATTAGGGGGATATTTAATATTGAGAACAATAAAATTAAAAAAGGCCTAAATTTTATCAATTTAGACCTTCATTCTGCTTGGCATTGCAGTTTATTCTGGCGGTGAAAGAGGGATTCGAACCCTCGAAACGCTATAAACGTTTACACACTTTCCAGGCGTGCTCCTTCAGCCACTCGGACACTTCACCTTTTGCGCGGTGGATAATAGCGAAAAAAATATATTCTGCCAAGAGAAACAATTGAATTAGACAAAAACATCTTGAGCGGTGCTATGATTCGCAAAAATCCTGTCTAAATTGAAGACAATTATATGCAAAGTACTGCACAAAAAGCCGCATTGCCTGCCATCACCTTGGCAGCTTTGGGCGTAGTATTCGGAGACATTGGGACGAGCCCATTATATGCGCTGCGCCAATGTTTCCTCACAGCACACTTGGCGATTAGCGAAGCGTCTGTGCTGGGTATTCTGTCCCTGATTTTCTGGTGCATCATGCTGACGATTAGTTTTAAATACGTCAGCATCATCATGCGCGCAGATAACAATGGCGAGGGCGGTATTATGTCGCTGTTGGCCTTGAATCTACGAACCACACGAATTGCCGAAAACAAAAAAATCTACCTGATTGCCCTTGGCTTTATTGGGGCATCTTTGTTCTTTGGTGATGGGATCATTACCCCCGCAATCTCTGTGTTATCCGCGATTGAAGGCTTAAGTATTGCGACGCCGATGTTTAACCAATGGCTGCAACCCTTATCGATCGGTATTTTAGCGGGGCTATTTTTAGTGCAACGCCATGGCACAGGCACGATGGGTAAATTCTTTGGGCCTTTAACGCTCATGTGGTTTTTATCCATTGGTGGTTTTGGACTATGGAGTATTTCGCAAACGCCATTTGTGTTGACCATGATCAGTCCACATTGGGCCTTCAATTTTGTGGTTCAGCAGCCTTATGTTGCATTTTTGACTATGGGTGCGGTTATCTTGACGATGACGGGTGGTGAGGCAATCTATGCCGATATGGGGCATTTTGGCCGACTCCCAATCCGCTTGGCATGGTTTATTGTGGTGATGCCGTGCTTGCTGTTGAACTATGCGGGTCAAGGTGCTTTGCTACTGCGTAATCCTGAAGCTTTAGCCAATCCATTCTATATGCTGATTCCTGAATGGGCATTGTATCCAATGATTGCTTTGGCAACTGCGGCCGCGGTGATTGCCTCTCAAGCGGTGATCACAGGGGTATTCTCCATGGTCAATCAGGCGATTCAATTGCGTTACTTGCCGCGTTTGACAGTGAAACATACCTCTGAAGTTGAACGTGGTCAGATTTATTTACCATTTATTAACTGGGCATTGTTTATCTCGGTGCTGATCTTGATCTTGCTGTTTGAAAACAGTGCGAATTTGGCCAGTGCGTACGGCGTAGCTGTGACCATGACCATGCTCTGCGGTACGATTTTGATCTCAGTTTTAGCTTATGGTTTATGGCGTTGGCCGGTTTGGAAAGTGGCGATTTTTGCAGTTCCATTTTTATTGATTGATTTGATTTTTGTTGCATCGACATCATTAAAAATCGCAGCGGGCGGTTGGGTTCCAATCCTGATTGGTGCGGTATTGTTTACGATTTTAATGACGTGGAAAGATGGACGGGCATTGGTGCTCAATCGGCTCGGTAAAGATGCTTTGCCTATTGACCTGTTTATTCGCAGTGTTAGCATGGGTAGTGAAACCAAGTTTGTTCCAGGTGATGCCGTATTCTTGACAGGAACGCCTGAGATCGTGCCTCATGCCATGTTGCATAATATTAAGCACAACAAAGTTCTGCATGAACGCAATATTATGGTTACGGTCAACACCCGAGATGTGCCATTTGTACCCGAAAATGAGCGGGTGATCACGGAAAAACTAGATGATCGATTCTATCGAATCACGATGTTTTATGGGTTTAAAGATCAGCCGAATATTCCTGCCGCTTTGGAGCATGCGTATCGTGAATTGGGATTTGAATTTGATTTAATGCAAATCAGTTTCTTTATTTCCAGAGACCGTATTATTCATACCTTGGGTGAAGGCATGGCACCTTGGCGAGAAAAGCTGTTTATCTCTATGCAGCGAAATACCAGTCCAGTCAGCGATTTTTATCAAATTCCAACCAACCGTGTGGTTGAGTTGGGCAGTCAGATTGAAATTTAAGACGTAGATTGAACTTTTAGGCATAGATTTAAAAGTTAGACACGAAAAAGCCAGATCAATTCTGGCTTTTTTTTATCTGTAATAATTAAACTTTTTAGTCCAAAGACATAGAGATCATTCTGTTGCTTTTTCCTGGGAGGAGTATGCGAGCAAAACAACAGAATGAAGATGTTGCGTTATTTGATCCTTGAAAATACGCTGATTAGTTGATTGTCGCGTCTACATCTGCAGAGGCTTCAGGCGCAGCTTGGATGGCTTCGTCAGCAACAGGTGCTTCTGGGTTGGCTTGAATTGATGCATCTGCAGGATTTACACTTTGAGTCTCAGGTGCTGCCATAAAAGCATCTTGTTGTGCTTGAGGAGCTTCAGGCAATGCAGCCGATGCGCTATCGGCATTCACTGGCGCTTCTGCAGAAGAGGCAATGACGGGTGCAGCGTTGTTATCCGCTGATACGGCTTCAGGTGCTTGCTGTGCTGTTTCCACAGGTGCTTCAGTTACCGCGGCTTCAGGTGTATTGGCCACTGCTGTTTGTTCAGTTGGAACGGACTGCTCTGTAGGTGCAGCAGCTACACTTTGTTGTTCATTTGCGAGTGCATTTTCCGCTTCAGTCACGGCTTGTTCAGCATTTGCAGGGACTGCAGGGGCATTCGGATCGATTTGGTTTGCCTGAGCCTGTTCAGGGTTTAAGGGCTGTTCTGTTGCAGCGGCATTGACTTGTCCGGCAGGAGCTTCAACCAATTGAACTTGGCCACTTGAAACTAAGTCCTGAATGGAACCAGGTTGACCATTCACGGTGGTCACAATTTTGACTTTAGATAAGCTTTCTAATGTATCACCGGGTTGAATCGGCGGCTCTGCAAATGCTGCTGCGCTCATTAAACCTGAAATTAAACCTAAACCTAAAATTTTAGAATGCATAATCACTCCGTATATTTTTATCGCAATTTTTCGTATTTTTACCTTGTCATAATTCTTGAGGCGAATTCAATGAAACATACGCAACTGCTTCATGACCTCCTATAAAGAACTGCACAACTGCGACATAAAGTTACATCAACTGCTGCTTTGTTAAACAATATTTGTGTGATTGTTAAGCAAATTAAAAAAGAAAAGTGTACTAAAATATGCACCCTTGCTAAGCTGCGGAAAAATAGTCCTTTTAGAAGTCATTGTTGTAAGTCATGGTCAAAAAGAAACGCAATTCAGCAAATCCACTTTCACAGTTATTTGGGCAAAATGGCATAAAAGTGCTGTTGGGTCTGGTGGCAACAGGAAGCTTTGCTATTGCTTTCGGGCAAGAAAAAATTCAACAACTTGTTTCTATGAGCAGCACTTCAAATAGCGCCTGTTTGGACCAATTTTATCGTGAAGTGCCACCTTATTTGGTCCGTGAAAGCCTACATAAAAACAGTTTTCCACTGTGTTTTAATGGCTTTAATGTCATGTATTCAGGGATATCCAAGACACCGCTTTGGGTTGCAGAAGCATTAACCCCCGCACGCCTGAGTCAAAAAATTCCGCGTGAAGATAACTTTCATGAAGAGACTCGCGTGCCGTCTGAATATCGGGCTTTGCTGTCAGACTATAAATCTTCAGGCTATGACCGTGGACACATGGCGCCAAATGCCGATATGCCCAATAAAGCTGCGCAGTTAGATAGTTTTTCTTTGGCCAATATGGTGCCGCAAGCTCCAAAAAATAATCAGCAAGTGTGGCGTGAGTTAGAAGAAGCCACACGGGCGATAGTGACCAAACAAAAGCAAGATGTCTATGTGGTAACGGGGCCGGTATATAGTGCGAAAAAATTAAAAACCATCGGGCAAGGGGTCATCGTGCCGACCGCTACTTATAAGGCGATCTATTTGCCGAAAAAAGGTGTTGCAGGCGTGTACTATGCGGACAATACCTTGCGTGATACGGCACCGACAGTCAAAGTCATGAGTATTTGTGCGCTAGAAGAACTGACTGGAATTAATTTCTTTCCAGAATTAACTGAAGACCAAAAGCGTAATACCTACCGTTTGCCACTCAAAGCCACCCAAGTAAAAGCAAATCAAGATATCGCTTATTTGCATTGGGATGCTGAAAGCCAGTGTGCTGCAGATGTCGCAGAAGACAAGATTTTAAGTTTGCAAAAAGAGTTTAAATCGAGTGGTGGTTCTGTGGGAGAGACATCCATGGCAAGCAGTGAAAATGACAACAATCAAGATGCCTTGGTCAAACAATTGATTGAAGAAATTCTGCAATATCTGCTACAGATTTTGAAATAATTGAGTAGATAATAGCGCTGAACTGCGAGCGATGAAGAGGATCATTGCTTGCAGTTGAAATCTTTTTCACGTATTTCTATTGCTGCATCACTACAACAAAAAAGAAGGATATCCATCATGTTCAAAGCATTTGAAAATGACACTGCGTCGCATGCAATTCATGACTTAACACTAGAAAATGGCCAAGATCGAATTAATATTTATGGCAATTTACAGGTGACGAAAGACCAAGCAGGTTTAGCTGCAGCGAAAGCTTTACAGGCATTTTTCAATGATGTGGTGACCACGCTTGAGGCAGAAACCAACTTAGCTGAAAAAATAGCGCAGGGCGGTGAAGAAAACGAAGTAGAAAATCCATTTCTTTAAAGCTGTGTCATCGGCCGTCGAAGGAAGCAAAGCTCAATTCGGGATGAATGAAAAAAAGCTCACAGATTGTGAGCTTTTTTATGGTGTCTTCTTCTATTTATTCGTCTTTTGCCATCAGTTTATAGATGACCGCACCAATCACCGCACCAATGATTGGGGCTACCCAAAATAGCCAAACTTGTGATAGCGCAGCAGTTTCAGCAAAGAATGCCACACCCATACTACGCGCTGGGTTGACCGAAGTATTAGTGACGGGAATGCTGATCAGATGGATCAATGTAAGCGCAAGACCGATCGCAATTGGGGCAAATCCAGCAGGGGCACGTTTATCCGTTGCTCCCATGATCACAATCAGGAAGCCAGCCGTCAGCACAATTTCAATGACTAACGCTGAGAGCATAGAGTATTTACCTGGAGATAATTCACCATAGCCATTGGTGGCAAAACCGCCGACTCCTGTAAATCCGGCCTGACCTTGTACAATGATGAATAGAATAAATGCGGCGAGGGTTGCACCCAGCAATTGAGAAATAATATAGGGTGCTAGTTCTTTCGCTTCAAAACGACCACCGGCCCACAAGCCGATACTCACGGCAGGGTTAAAATGTCCCCCTGAGATATGACCCAGCGCATAAGCAGCCGTTAACACCGTTAAACCGAAGGCCAGTGCCACGCCTGCGAAGCCAATGCCAAGTTCAGGAAAGGCCGCAGCCAAGACCGCACTACCACAACCACCAAAGACCAGCCAAAACGTACCGATCAGTTCTGCTAAATATTTATTCATTTAAAATTCCATTTGTTTTTGTCATTTGGAATAGATTTTCAATCTTTCACTCAGCATGAGTGCAATATAGTTGTGAAGTGTTGTTTTATTCATTTATTGAATATGCATAGCTTTAATGGATTTTGCTGAAAATCACAATATATAAAATGATAACTGCGTCACATTTTAACTTGCTGCATCAATTTGCGATAAGCGCCATTGCTGTGGGGTTAAATTTCGCCATTGTTTAAAAGCACGTTGAAATGCACTCTGTTCTGAATAACCCAGCAGTAGCGCAATTTTTTGCAAACTTAAATGTGGGTCTCTTAAAAATTCTTCAGCCATCATACAGCGGACCTCCTGCATGCGTTGCTGATAGGTGCTGCCTTGTTGTTGTAAATGGCGTTGTAATTGTCGGACGGACAGATTCAGTTGAGTAGCGACATGTTCAATTTGGAACTGATTTTTTTGCAAACCCATTAAGATGGCTTGTTGTAAGCGTTGGTCGATTTGCGTGGTATTCGGCAGCTTTTCCAATAAAGACTGTGCCTGTTGCATTAACAGTTTTTGTAAGGTCTGATCGCCTTGGGAAAAGGGGCGAGACAGTTCTTGAATGGGAATAATAACCTTCGACTTTTCTTGGGAAAATCGAACTTTACAGCGAAAATATTGTTCATACTGAGCGACATTTTTCGGTGCAGGATTATGAAAATGCACTTCGTGTAAATTGATATCTTCAAAACGCATGAATAATTTTAGAAACTGCAGCATTAAGGCAATCGCAATTTCATCGGTCAATTGATTGGCCATATTCATGGGTAAATCATTCCAACCGATCGAGAAAAAATCATTTTGAATATCAATCAGCAATGGACTACCATCGAAGATTAAGCGATGAAAATCATGGTAGCGGAGCAGCGCTTCGCCTAAGTTTTCACAGGACAGGGCAATATACGCAATGATGCCAATATGTTTGGGTTGCACATGTTCTGCAATTTCTAAACCCAGCGCTGGCTTTTGGATCTTTTGATCCAAATCCATCAATAAATCACGCCAAACGGCATAATCAAAACGTTCTAAGTTTTGAACTTTATTCAGTTTTTCAGGAATAGCAATGCCTTGAGCTTGGTGATAAGCATAGAGCAAATGGCCCAGTCCTCCATAGACCGATCCTGTATAGTCCTTGAGTTGTTGCATATTTTTTTAATTCTAAATTTTGTCGTGTTTTGTCAATAATATTAAAAAAAACGGTCAATATCTAGCCCTCTTCATTACCTATAGTGGAGCTAAGAAAAGGAGATATTGGTCATGTTAAAAGGTTTTATTGCAGGGTTGGTCGTCGCCAATGCCTTTGAATGGGTCGCGCATAAATATGTTTTGCATGGGACACATCGGTCAGGCAAGCCACGTTTTAGTCCAGTACCGAAAAGCATGAAATCACATTGGGAACATCATCGTGAAGTTCGAAAAACAGATTTTCATGATCATGGCTATGTTGAAGGTGTACAGAACTGGCGCACGAAAAATGAAATATTGTCACTGGTGGCAGTTTCAGCCGTATTTGTCCCGCTGTTTTATCCCATTTCCAAAGGAATGAGTTTGTCTGTGCTGTATTGTGCAGGGAATTATTATTATATCCATCGTCGCGCACATCTTGAGCCAGAGTGGGCGATGAAAAAGATTCCATGGCACTATGACCACCATATGAATTCAAATCAGGATGCCAACTGGTGTGTGACCAAACCGTGGTTTGATTATATTTTAGGGACTCGGGTGATCTCATCGGCAAAATTACAGGAACAGAATCCACTAGGTGTGTTACTACCGACAGCGATTGCGAAACCATTGTCACACTGGGTGAATCGGGTATTTCCTGCAAAGTGGGTCGCTGAGCGCAAAAAGCCAGTTGCACTGCTTGAAACGGTCTAATATGAATGCGCTGTGCGTTTTGACAACGAGCGTTGCTACCCATTTGAGCTGTCGCAATTTGTCAATAAATTATGAATCTACTGTCAATCAAATACAGTGTAAATGCCCTATATTTAAATCATCAAAAGGCTTGTACACGACGAGTTGATTGATGAAGTTGCTATGTATATTTTTTCATTTGTTTTACGTATCAGACCAAGTGCTGTAGTTTTTCTTGGTTTATAGGAGCCGACAAGGCTCCTTTTTTTATGTCTATCGTTGATGAATTGTATGGGCGATGCTCTGCTACAAATCAATGGCGTTGCATCAAAAACACCAAAGCAAAAAAAAGAGCGAATCATCGCTCTTTTTCAATCTTCATTGAAAACAAGCCCATTAAAGACGCATTTCAATGCCTTGTTCTGCTAGATATTTTTTCGCTTCAGGAATGGTGTGTTGACCAAAGTGGAAAATAGAGGCTGCAAGCACCGCATCTGCGCCACCTTTTAAAATACCATCGGCCAAATGTTGTAGATTACCGACACCACCAGAAGCAATGGTTGGAATGGTCACACGGTCATTGATATTACGCATCAGTTCAATGTCATAACCAGCTTTGGTTCCATCAGCATCCATCGATGTGATGAGTAATTCACCTGCACCGAAGTCCGCCATTTTTACCGCCCATTCGATGGCATCGATACCGGTTTCTTTACGACCACCGTGGGTGAAAATTTCCCATTTATTATCGCCGGTTTTTTTCGCATCAATAGCAACCACAATACACTGTGCGCCAAAACGCTGAGAGGCTTCTTGTACAAATTCAGGATTATAAATAGCCGCAGAGTTAATCGAAACTTTGTCCGCACCCGCATTTAATAACATGCGGATATCTTCTACTTTACGCACGCCACCACCGACTGTTAATGGCACAAATACAGACTCAGCCATACGCTCTACTGTACGGTAAGTAGTATCACGACCATTTGAGGTTGCGGTGATGTCTAAGAAGGTAATTTCGTCCGCACCTTGTTCGTTATAACGGCGTGCAACTTCAACTGGATCGCCTGCATCACGAATATCAAGAAATTGAACACCTTTCACTACACGACCGTTGTCCACGTCGAGGCAAGGAATAATACGTTTAGCAAGCATAATTTTTTCCAAAAATAACAGCCGATTATGAAACTTCGCGACTTAGATGCTACACCTTAGTAGTCGGAGCGGTTATTCTATCAAAAATATGTAAGTTTTTTCGCAGGTTTTCTATGTCGGTTTATACCACTTTGACTTTAAAGGAAGTTCAGGATTTTGCAGCACCTTATGGACTGGAGGTGATTGACCTGATTCCGATTCAAGGCGGTATTCAAAATACCAACTATTTTATTGTTTGCGAAAATGGCACGCAGTATGTATTAACCGTTTTTGAAGAGATGGACGAGCAAGGTGCAGGGGAGCTGGTGCCTGTACTCGAACATTTGGGGCAGGCTGGTCTAGCTGTGCCTGTACCGCTGAATCATTCAGGTAAAGCGATTCATAGCTTAAAGGATAAACCTGCTCAGATTGCGCCACGCATGCACGGTCAACATCCGATGCCTGCGAGCTTAGCGCAAGCAGAAGTGATTGCTGTTGCCCAAGCGAAAATGCATGTGGCTCTACAAGACTTCCCTTTGGAACGTGCAGAATATCGTGATCATGCTTATTGGTTACAAGTTTCACGCGATATTCGTCCAACATTAAATGAAGCAGATACCACGTTGCTCAACAATCTGTTGGGCTTATATGACATCTTAACGGCGATGTATCCAGACCGTCCTGCCGGTTTTATTCATTCTGATCTGTTCCGTGACAATACTCTATTTGAAGGCGATCAACTCAACGGTATTTTAGACTTTTATGAGTTAAATAAAGACGAACTCTTGTTTGATATTGCTATTACTTTAAATGACTTCTGTACTGAATATCCGGATGTGCATTTGAATGAAGACAAAGCCATTGCCTTTTTAAATGCATATGAAAGCGTGCGCCCATTAACCGCAGATGAAAAATCATGTCTAGAGTTATATTTGGCAATGGCGGCGGGTCGCTTCTGGATGATGCGTTTACAGGTGGCACAGAAAAATGCTGCAGAAGGCCGTACAGGGGATGATATTTTGCAGAAAAACCCTGCTGAAATGCGTAATATGCTGATTGAACGATTAAAATTCGTCACAGCATAAATTTTAAAAACAACGAGAGGGAAAAGCATGCGTGATCAAGGACGCTTAGTAGAATGGTTTGATGATAAGGGCTACGGCTTCATTCAACCGAACGATAGCACCAAAGATCGCGTATTTTTGCACATTAAAGACTTTTCCCGTCCCGGCCCACGACCAATCGTGGGCTGCGCGTTGGATTATGCTGTGATCTTAGACGAACGCGGACGCTTTCGTGCGCAGCAAGTGCATTATTTAAAAGCCTCACAAACCAAAGCTACACAACGCCCTAATAAAAAAAATGTGGTGCAGATGCCGCGTCAGGCAGAGCCGATGCAAATCTTGTGCATCATTTATATCCTCGCCTTGGCGGGTTTGTCTGTGGCGGGTTTACTCAGTGGCATGGTGCTGCTTTTTGTGAGTATTATCAATGTCCTGACCTATTGGTTCTACGCTCAAGATAAAGAAGCTGCGCAAATGGGGAACCGACGCGTGCCAGAAAATACACTGCATCTTTTGTCTTTTTTAGGTGGGTGGCCGGCGGCATGGCTAGCTCAGCAACGTTTGCGGCATAAAACACAAAAACAACCGTTTCGAAAAATATATTTCTGTACCATAGCCTTTAACATATTACTGATTTTATGGCTAATTTCACCATTTAATATCCTGCATATCTAGGGTGGAATGATCCGAAAAATCATCATGACGGAGAGCGAAATGAATTATTCCATTGATAAAGATCCAAACCGCCTGCTCACGATTATTTTGTATATTCTTTATATTGTGGCGATTTTTTCTGCCGGCTTGCTTGCGGTCCTCGCGCTGATTATCAATTACGTCAAACGCAGTGATGTGCGTGGTACGATTTTTGAAAGCCATTTTACTTGGCAGATTCGTACGTTTTGGTGGTATCTCATTTGGAACATCATTGCTTTCGTGCCTTTTATTTTTCTGTTCTTTACTGGCAATAATGCTAATGCCTTTGCAGGGGTGGCACTGGGAGCAAGTACCTTCTGCGTCACGGTGATCGGACTGTCTTGGTTATGGATTGTGTACCGCGCGATTAAAGGTTTAATTCGTGTCAATGACAACAGACCGATGTATGACTAATGCGAGTTCAGAACTTTTTGGCATAAAAATCTTGGCATTAAAAAGCGACCTAATGGGTCGCTTTTTAATGTAAAAGTGGAAGCTGAAATTAGCGTTTCTTTAACCATTTCGGCCGCCATTCACTCACAATCACACCAAGAACTACACACAGTCCGCCAATGAGAGCGAGCGGTGTTAAGCGTTCACCGGCAAGCCGCCCAATGATCGCGGCCCAAACCGGTTCACCTGCATAGATGATTGCCGCCTGTGCAGGATCAACCATACGCTGCGCCCAGTTCATCACCAATTGAATTACGGCGCTGGCTAGCCCCAATCCGCAAAGTACAGCAATTAATGGCCATTCAAATTTTGGCAAAGTGGTTTCACCCACCAGTGGGGCAAAGCAAAAACAGAACAGAGAGGCAAATGCCAACTGTAGAACCGTCACTCTGCGCAGATTGACGCGGGGCGCAAAATAGCTGATCAAGATAATTTCAAAGGCAATGGCAATCGACCCGAGCAGCGTAATGATTTGTCCAAAGTTAAGCTGAATGGCGCCAAAGCCATTACCCGTTAAAAACACTAAACCGACGAAAGCACAGCTTGCACCTAACCATGTCATTAAATGCGGCGTGTTTTTAAAGCAAAGCCACATAAAAAATGGCACTAAAGGGACATATAGCGCGGTTAAAAAAGCCGATTCACTACTGCTAATCGTCTGTAAACCTACAGTTTGTGTGGCATAGCCGATGGCAATAACAGCACCAATGCTCGCTCCAGCAATTACATCCTGTTTAGAAAAATGCTTCAGATATTTTAAGGAAAGCAGGCTCACCGCAATCGTCGCAGCAGCAAATCGCAGCCCAACAAACAAGACTGGGCTACTAAAATTTAAGCCATATTGAACCGTAATAAAGCTCGCACCCCATATGACAGTAATTAAAATGAGCGCAATTTGTGGTGCTTTCTGTGAGAGCGTGGCGGGAAACATAGTGAAAAGCTGATAAAAATTTAAGTCACATATTGTCTTATTTTTATTAAATGTGCAATATATTGCACAATACTCACAAGGATTGATCCTATGACCAATTCAACGTATGTGCTAAAGCATGTTGCATCTAATTTAAAACATTACCGAGATGCTAAGAATTTTACGCAACAACAATTGGCTGATTTGTCCGGCGTGAGCCGACGTACCATCGCAGGTTTAGAGTCGGGTCAGGACAATATTAGTTTGGCGAAGTTGGGTTGGCTGGCAGATGCGTTAGAAGTCAGTTTTGTGGATTTGGTTCGTGCTGCTGCCGCACAACCTCCTGAAAGGATTCATGAGCAACTTTGGCAAGGGCAAACCAGTCAGAGTTATGCCAAAATTTTATCGAGCTGTCAGGCTAAACAGCATGTAGAAATGTGGGAATGGTCTTTGGCACCCAATGAAATTTATTATGCTGAACCTGATCCGGCTGGTTGGCATGAAATGATCTTTGTGATTGAAGGTCAATTAACCTTGGATCTCAATAATCAACCTGTCACATTCAGTGCAGGTCAAAGTCACGTCTATGCCAGTGATGTAAATTATCGTTATATCAATTCAGGTTCGACCGTCGTACGTTTTATGCGAAATTGTGTGAATTAAGCCTAAGCCATTCAAATCGAGTATAAAGTTAAATTATTGGCATAAAAAAGAGGCCCGAAGACCTCTTTTCTGCTCGGGAAAATTACAAGCTTTGTTGATCAAGCAGTAATTGAGCTTCACGAAGGTTCAATGTGCCTTCATAAATTGCACGACCGGTAATCGCACCTAAAATACCCGGTTGGCCTTTTAAGTTACGCACGTCGTCAAGGTTGGTCACGCCACCCGATGCAATAACAGGTAAGCCTGAATACGTTGCAAGGTTAACGGTTTGTTCAACGTTCACACCTTGCATCATGCCATCACGTGCGATGTCGGTGTAGACAATGCTTGATACGCCAGCATCTGCAAAGCGTTTTGCCAAATCAGTAGCTTTCACGTCTGTGACATTTGCCCAACCATCTGTTGCCACCATGCCGTTCATGGCATCGATACCAACAATGATATGGCCTGCAAATTTTTTGCACGCTTCTTCAACAAATTCAGGCTCTTTTACCGCTTTTGTACCAATGATGACAAACGATACGCCTGCATCAAGGTAGTGTTCAATGGTTTCAAGAGAGCGGATACCACCACCAATTTGAATTGGCAATTCAGGCTGTGCTTTAGCAATCGCTTCAACCACAGGCTTATGAATCGGTGTACCAGCGAAAGCACCGTTTAAATCTACCAAATGTAAGCGACGCGCGCCTTCATTTACCCAATGCTGTGCAGTTGCCACTGGATCGTCAGAAAATACGGTATCGTCTTCCATACGACCTTGTTTTAAACGGACACATTTGCCATCTTTCAGGTCAATTGCAGGGATGATCAGCATGCTTTCGCTCCTTGCTCAATCAAAATAAGAATGAATTTGTGCTTAATCTTATCAAATAAACGCTGATTCACTAAAGGCTAATATCAGAATTGATGAATTAAAAAAGCCTGACATGTGTCAGGCCAGTGCAAATAGAGGATTGGATTTTATTCTTGATCTATAAAAATGCGCTGTGTATTCGCGTTTTGAGTCATTAAATATAAGCGGTTGTTTGTAATAAATCGCTGTTTACGGACTGAAGTAAGCTACCGACATCGTACAAGCCATGATTGAGGACTGTGGTACTTTCACCGACCACTTGAACGAGATCACCGACTACAGGAAGTTCAGTGGCAATCGATGTAATCGGTGCAATGTCATCCAGTAAGGCATCTAAAGTGCCTGAAACATCTTGCACGACACCACCTACACTTGTTAAAGGAGCATTCAGGACAGCTGTTAATAATTCGGTAGGATCAATACTGGCTACATAGCCGCCCGTTTCAGCCAACAAGCCTGTTAAATTGCCTGTAGTTTCGCCTACTGCATCCAATAGACCGCCCAGCAATGGCAGGTCAGAAAGTGCGTCTGTGATTGGTGCAGCCCCCCACTGAGATGATCAACCAAACCTGCAACTTCAGTCACAGTTTGACCGACCACACCAGTTATGCCATTGAGAGCGGTCTGTACACCGCCGAGAAGATCACCTGTCGCGAGTTGATCGGCTACCGCATGTAAGCCATCGCCTAAAGTGCCGATCAACTGATTTTCAACTGCCAGTACTTTTTCGATGGTCCCCCCAATGAGTGGAAGCTCAGTCAGTGCATCCGTTAAGGGGGCTGTTAAGCTACTCACGGTCTCTAAAACGCTGTCTACAGTATCCAAAACAGTATTTAAAACCAGTCCAATCGCTTTACTGATTCCTTGTAAAGTCAGGCTGAGTACACCGCTGATTTTTCCTGTAAATAAGTTCAACATGTCAGGTTCTCCAAGCTTTTAAATTATGATGTGTTATGTATTTTGCAGACTTGTTTTAGCAAAAGGAGATTGATGAAAACAAATTATGAAAGTATAGAAAGAATGAGATAAATCATGTAATTCTGCTAGAAAACCAAGAGAGATCAAAACCTTAGTTGAATAAAAATACAAATGTATATTAATGTAATTAAAATGAGTTAAATCAAAGGTATAAATGTACTTAAAAGGTGCAATTTTATTGTTTTTAGGCTGTGCTGTGACTATTTTTAAAGCAATAACGTACTGTTCAAATCTTTAGCGCAAATAAACTGCAAATTCATTGGCACTCTTCAGCCGATCTTTGCACTTGGTCATGCCATAGATTGGGGCAATATCCAGTTACAGAGTGGTTACATCGCTGAATATAAATTAAATCATTAAAATAATTAAGGGTTTATAATTTCATGTGCGGACGAATTCTTAGTTTGAGGGAGGTATTGGGAATGGTTTTAGGTAATAAGCCACGTTGTAATAATTCTTCAAAGACCAAAACAGGGGCATAAGCATCGGCAGCGGCATAACGAATTTGTTCTGGATTTAAGCGCTTTTTGGCCCAATTCGAGGTGCTGACCGATTTAGATTTTGGAAAATTCACACGAAAAAGCAGTGCCATGGCATTTTTTAAACCGACGGGTTGGGTTAAGCCAAAAGAAGCAAAGCACTTGGAGAGTTCCAAGACACTATTCAGTTCGATGCCTTTTTTACGAAATAAATGCGCATCATTTTTTAAGCCAAAACCTACTTTAATTTGATCCCGATTACTCAAGATTGGTCTTAAAAAATCCCAAGTGCATTCGTTCATTTGAAACAACCACGCCTGTTGCGCCGTCGCAAGTTGGATTAAATGTGGACCGGTAGAGACCTCACCTTTACGAAAAGTCGGCTTAGATTCAGAGTCGAAACCGAATAAGGCAGTCGTCTGCAATTCATCGGCCCAGTGTTGGCATTGTTCTGCATTGTGAATGACATGGATCTGCTCTGGCACTAAATTTTGGAACAATGGAAAATTTTTAATCTGTTCTTTTGTTGGCAAAATAGGTGTCAGTAGAGCATCAGTCATTGTGATTTAATTCAAAGGCTTGTTGTTGCAGCCTAGAGCGTTTAGTAGGGAAATGCAAATACCGAGATGTGGCGTTGAGCATGAGCCATTGACTCACCTGCCTGTCATAGCGCGTTGCTATGACAGTGACGAGGGCACTTAAACACAGTGACCAAGAGGTTTAAAGACAGTAACTTAAAACAGAAAACGCGCAGTAAATAATACATTTACCAAGATCAGTAAGAATAAACTGATAAAGAGAAAGGCGAGAACCACCTCCCATGTTTTGGATTCACGTGGCTCACCATATTGATTGGCATTTGCAGACCCGGGGATGAGCATCAGCGCAATGCACATGACGATATTGAGCAACGGAATCAGCTCTAAGAGTGCAAACCAGCCTGAGAGATTAAAGTCATGCAAACGACGCACTGAAAAAATCATCAAAGGGATCAGCATTAAAACATTTAGGATAAATCCAATCACTTGCGTCATTGGATTTTCAGCGTGAGCTATTAGGGCATTGAGAGTATTGGGCATCATGCTGACAATCAGCAGCATCAGTATGCTTAGCATGAGGCCATAGAAGACATTCCAACCGATAAATGACATGCGATTAAAGCGACCGTCACGGTTCCAGCCAGAGTTAATATTGGGTGAATTATTCATATTAAATGATCTTAAATTATCGTAAAAAGTATTGTTATCATTCATTTTTAGCCGCAAAAAATTGAGCTAAAAACGACATAAAAATGTGAAAAAGTACAGGATTTGATCCTGTACCAAAAAAGCGCGTTGATTATAAAGGTAAAGTACAAAAAAAGCCCACTTGTGTGAGCTTGTTTGAGTAGATGTATTGCTGTTTAGGACGATCTCGGCGGCATCTAATGATTTATCATTATTGTTGTTGAATCGTGGTTTGTTGAGAGCGGATCACATAGTTTTGGTAAGACGGAATCATGATCGCAGCAAGTATCCCGACTATAAACACCACGATATACAAAACAGCCAGCACGGTTTCCCAGCCTTTGGTCGGGCGTGGTTGTCCAAAGCTATTACTACCGTTATTACCCGGTGCAAATAACACATAGAGCGCAAACAATATATTCACTACAGGAACTAAGATCAGCAGTGCAAGCCATCCAGAATGGTCTCGGTCATGTAAACGACGGATTAAGAAAATGACGCTGTAATAAATGACGATGGCATACATGATAAAGAAAATAATCATGAGTGGCGTCGACATAGCACCCTCAGTCAGCGCATTTTGCGCGCCGGGTATGAGCAGGCCGACTACAACAGCAATTAGCGTAAAAATAATGCCGAGAAGTAGATTCCATGCAAGATATGCGCGCCGGCTAAAGCGACCACTGGCTTGGGTCGGTGAGTCAGATGTGAAGGTATTCATTATTATTCCTAGGCTTTGGTATTTTTATAAGTAGGCAAATTCTAAAATGAATATGTAGAAAATAAAAGGATGAAAAATAAACAGTACAAAAAAGCCCGCAAGGAGCGGGCTTTTTTGCGGTGAAGGAATTTTAAATATCCCATTCCACAAAGTTTTTCAGCAATTGCAGACCGGCTGTATGACTTTTTTCTGGGTGAAATTGTGTTGCAAACAAGTTTTCCTTGTGAATTGCGGTACAAAATTCCAAACCATAGTCACAGGTAGCAGCGACAATGCTTGAATCTTGCGGCTCTACATAGAAGCTATGTACGAAATAGAAACGTGCATCTTGCTCAATGTTTTTCCACATCGGGTGGCTAGGGTCTGCCTGATGCACTTGGTTCCAGCCCATGTGCGGCACTTTTAATCCCTCTACATCAGGAAAACGTTTAACCGAACCTTCAAAAATACCCAATGCATCTGCACCGCCATTTTCTTCGGAATGCTGCATTAAAGCTTGCATGCCGACACAGATCGCAAGCACAGGTTTATTAAATGCCGCTTTACGGACCACATCATCAATGCCTGCATCATGCATGCCTTGCATACAGTCACGCATTGCTCCCACACCGGGGAACACAATTTTATCTGCTTGTGCAATCAGCTTAGGATCATTGGTGACATCAACAGTTGCACCCACGTGTTCGAGGGCTTTTGCTGCTGAGTGAAGATTTCCCATGCCATAGTCAAGAAGGGCAATACGGGTCATTACAATGTTCCTTTGGTAGACGCAACAGTATTTTCGGCACGCGGGTCAACTTCACACGCCATACGTAATGCACGGGCAAAGGCTTTAAATACGCTTTCAATTTGGTGGTGGCTGTTTTTACCTTTTAGGTTGTCGATGTGCAGCGTCATTAACGCATGGTTCACAAAACCTTGGAAAAATTCAGAGAAAAGATCCACATCAAAAGTCCCGATGCGCGCGCGAGTGAATGGAATATCCATCCAAAGACCCGGACGGCCAGATAAATCCACCACAACACGACTCAGTGATTCATCGAGCGGCGCATAGAAGTGACCGTAGCGACGTAAGCCTTTTTTATTGCCCAGTGCTTGAGCAAAGGCTTGGCCCAGTGTAATCCCACAGTCTTCTACGGTATGATGATCGTCAATTTCAAGATCGCCATCACAATGAATATCAATATCAAACAGACCATGTCGCTTGATTTGATCAATCATATGATCTAAAAATGGAACACCAGTGTTTAAAGTGCCTTGACCAGTACCATCAAGATTCACACGAACTCGAATTTTGGTTTCGTTGGTGTTTCTTACCACTTCACTGATACGATCTGTCATAGACACGTTCCTCAAATACGTCAAAATGATTGATGTAAAAATATTTTCGCTGTGACGAAAAGTCACCGCATATTAGATTGCTCAGGAGGGTTTATCAATGCCTATTACCGTACATGCCTATACTTCTTTGGAAAATGATGAAGTGCGTAGCCAGCTTGAGCGACTGTATGACACCAGCCCTGAGTTTAGCGACGGTTCCGATGCGATTGAACAACTTGAGCAGAACTTAGCTCAGTATACCTTAGTTTATACTGCAGAATTTAATACAAAATTGATTGGTGCGATTTGGTGTACAGGCCAAGGTGAAAGCAAAACCCTTGAATATATTGTGGTACACCCTGCAAATCGTGGGCGTGGTGTTGCAGAGCGCTTGGTCAGTGAGACCACCCGTATGGAAGAAGAAAAAGGGGTGAAAACTTTTGAACCAGGTTGTGGCGCGATCCACCGCTGTTTGGCACACATTGGAAAAATTACTGCGGCTGAATAACCTGCCCTCCAATAATAAAGCAGCCATTGAGCTGCTTTTTTGTTGGATAAATACAGTTTCGTCACTGTAATTTCAGCTGTGGAAATTTGAAATCACTCAAAAAATAAGCAAATAGTGTGAAATATTGATTTAAAAATAAACATTTGCACAAAAAAGCGCAACGGATGCTTGACGCCATGAGACTGAAATTGTTTAATACGCCCCATCGGCGTGATAGCTCAGTAGGTAGAGCAACGGATTGAAAATCCGTGTGTCCCCAGTTCGATCCTGGGTCTCGCCACCATATTCAAAACTGATTTTTCAGTTTATCAATCCCTGATCCCATCAGGGATTTTTTTTGCCTAAAAAATATGCATACGAAAAATATTTTTATAAATATGATTGACTAATTAACTGAGATGCGGCTTAATACACCGCATCGGCGTGATAGCTCAGTAGGTAGAGCAACGGATTGAAAATCCGTGTGTCCCCAGTTCGATCCTGGGTCTCGCCACCATATTAGAAAAACCTCAAACGATTGTTTGAGGTTTTTTTTCGTCTGCTGTTTTTCAGGTGTTGATATTTCGCACAGTTTAACTGCTACAATCGATGCCAGATGATGGGCCCAATTGCTATAAGAAAATTATTAAAAAATAAGGGTTAAGGTTATGAAAAAAATATTATTTCCTGTTTTGATCGGCATGATTGCCTTGCTGAGCGCATGTGGTGGCGGGGGCGGTAGTAATGTCGATTCTTCCTATTCTAAAACCATTATTCAAAATGGTGTGACCTATGAATGTAAAAGTGAAAATGCAGCAAATGCATGCGGTAGTGCAAGTCGAGATTGTTCAGCGTGTGATCTTAAAACACCGTCTACAAATGTGATCACGGCAATATGTACTCAACCTGTAGCAAATACCCATAAAGTGACAACAGCAGGCTGTGTATTAAAGCTAACAAATGATACCCAGACAGGAATCTGTACATCAGAAGGATTAAGATTATTGTCAGGCAGTAATCGAACTAAAGAAGAAGTGAATCAGGGGGCATTATTTACAAATGGAAGTTTGAAAATCACGCTGGCGAATAACGTGACTGAAACGATTACGTGTAATTAATGCTGATGAAATTCATTGTGCCAATGTTGATTGGACTCGTCTGTTTTGGATTGGGCTATTTAATAGCCCCGTCTAATACTGTATCTGATGATCCTACAGTTATAGAAAGTAATAGAGATCAGACAGGGATTAGGTTTATTCAAAACCTTCAGCAGAATATACCTGAGCAGTCTGAAAATAATATCGAATTACAACAGCAACTTAAAAATCAAATGACTCAGGTGAATGCCGTCATTGATCAGGCGACACCACAACAGTTGGATCAATATTTAAAACAAGCTTTTCCCAGCTATGATTTATCGGCAATAAAAAACAAACGCGAATTTGCGAAGCATCTTGTACGCGAATTTGTTGATGCAAAAAATAATCCTCATGAGCCTATGAGTGGACGAGCCGCGGTTATGGCACAGCAAGAATACGGGGTTGAAAATGTACTGCCGCGTGACATTTATGCAGAGCAGCCGTTGTATGCACATTTTGATACCATGGGTAAAGTTCCAAACAATATGCAAGTCATGGTGCGTTTGACGCATCGTGATAGCGGTGAAGTGCTGCTCTTTACACCACGCAAAGTTAGTGAGCAACAGCAACAAAACTGGGTGAGTTTCTATCCTATGACTGGATGTAAAACTGGTCATTATGATGTGAAATATTATCAAATGAATGATCAATTAAGCCCGATTGCGCAGACCAGTTTTTATATACAGCATGTGATTGAGTAAATATTTTGAAGCTCAAATTTTATCGCTGAAGCTATGACTTAAGTGCTAGTTCCTACCCCTAAAATTCGATTAAACTGATAAAAAATAACCAATGAATTTCTACAATGAAAGATCTTTTCTCTACAGGGAGTGTGCTGTATCAACAAGCACGTCCAAGTTATTCTGCTGAAGTCGTTGATAGCATTTTGCAGTATGTTGCCGTGCGTGAATTGGCATGGGACTGTGGTGCAGGTTCAGGTCAATTTACCAAAGGTTTGGCGCCCTATTTTCAACAGATTTTAGCGACAGATCTGAGTGCTGAACAATTGGCACAAGCACCCAATTTAGACAATGTGCGTTATGAGCAAGCTAGCGCCGAACATTGTCCGCTTGCCGACCATTCAGCGGATTTAATCACAGTCGCGCAAGCGATTCATTGGTTCGATTTTGCTGCATTTTATGCAGAAGTACGACGCGTATTGAAACCCCAAGGTCATATCGCCATTGTGGGTTATGGTCTGATTCAATTTGAACACGCGGAATTGAACCAGCTTTTACAGGATCTGTATTTTGTCACGTTAAAAGGCTATTGGGATGCTGAACGTTGTTACATCGACGAAGAATATCGCAGTATTCCGTTTCCATTTCAGGAGTTAGCGACACCTCAGCTGTTTTTAAATTACAGGTGGAGTTCACAGCAAATTTTGGACTATTTGCAAACGTGGTCTGGGCTTAAACACTATCAACAGCGGCATCCGACACTTCAGCCGTGTGCAGCTTTGCAGGATTTCTTTAGCCGACATCCGCAGCAAGAGTTTGCTTTGTCATTTCCTGTGCTGTTAAGAATTGGAACAGTATAAAAAAGAAAAAGCAGTGGTAATGCAGATAGGTAAAGGATGATATCTCAAGTCCAGAATGAGCAACGTGAGGTTTAAACTAGCTGTGCTATCCTGCCGTTTGTCGGGGTTAAATCTGGTAAATTGATTAATTGTTGTACAATAATAGCAGTGTAAATTTTTTCAATTTTCTATTTTTAAATCTCTTGGAATGAACATGATGAATCTCCCTAAATCTGTTTCCGTTTTGGTTTTTGTTAGTGCAGCAATGACGGCTATGAGTACATTGGCTGCGGAAAAAGCCACTACAAAAGCTGATGAAACCGAACAACAAGCTATTCAGATGCCTGCTTTAACCATTATGGCAGAGCGTGAAATGCGTGCAGAGACGGGCATTGTTGAGTATCAAGAGCAGGTGGATCGCCGTAAAGCCTTACAGCAACGGGTGATGCAACTTGAGCGTGATACTCAAAACAAAGGTGTCGATGCAACAATCGTGTCAAATATTGATATCTTACCTGCCACAGCAGTGCCAGATATGTCGAATTTATCGCCTTTGATGCAACAGCATGTTTTAAATATTGCCGCAGGTTTGCAGTCTTCTGACCCACGCAATGGTTTATATATTATGTTGCAACCCTTTGGGATTGACCGTAATGCGACCAATGTGCAAATCAGTCGTGAGCAAATCAATCTCGGAAACATCGACCGTCAGTTAAATACCAATCCGATTAAGACCCCATAATCGAATACATCTCTACAGTACATTGAAGGCGAAAATTCATGTTTTATCCATGAATTTTCGTTTTGATGGCATGCGCAATTTAAGTCTATTTACATTGATGTTTTCAAATAGCCTTCTTAAAAAGCATGGCTATTTTATCGTCAATCTTCAAACTTTTGGTTAAACTGAATAAAAGGGCATTCGGAGCTCATTATGCCGCGTATCTTTGTTGTCTTGGCCAGTGCTACGGTATTGGTCTTTGGATGGATGTTTTATCAATATTCAGTACAGCAAAAAGAAGCTGTGCAACTCTCGACCTATGAAACGGTTTTGCGTGAAAAAACCGAGCAAATTTTTCAGCAAGCTCAGCACTGGGAAGAGCCGATACAACTCAATGTGACAGATGCACGGCTAACGGGTGATTATAAAATCATGTCGGATTTTATTTTGAGCCAAATGCTGCAGCGTGCAGAAGCGCGGAATCAATATATTCGTGATCTTAAAGCACTGAATTGGGATAAATTTCTCGATATCGATCGCTTATTAAAAGATAAAAAAAACCAATATCAAGAGACTGAGCAAATGCTGCAGCAGGTGCATGCAGTGGTCGATGCTTATGAGCAAAAAACCACACAGCAAGAGGAAAATGGTTTAGCTCAGGCCAAACAGTTGGCAGTCAAACAGGTGTTTCGTCAGCAAATTGCCCAGAGTTTAAGAGACAGTCGTGATAGTGATGAGTCGCATGCTTTATTTGAGTTAGAAAAGCAAAGCTTGGCGAAGGCTGATGAGATCTTTGCTGTGCTGAAAGCCAATAAATGGGAAAAGAAAAATAAATTATTTATGTTCTATGAAGATGCGCCTTTAAAGCAGTTTAATCAGCTTTATACAGAGATGTTAGCGCTCAATGCGCAAATGGATGAGATCCGCCAAAAGAACCGTTCAGAGTTGAAACAAAAGCTTTAACTGACGGTCATCTCTCTTTCAAAATTGCGCGATAAAGTGGCTTATAGCAAGGTTTTACATCATATAGAGGTCCATGCTCATGCGAGCTATTCAGATTTTTGATGATATTCAGCAGGTCTATATCGACTTCATCGCGAACCGCCAATATCCACGTTTGGAAAGTTTAAACAATTGGGGCAAGAACCGTTTTTTCTTCAGTCAGTATTTTCGTATGATTGAAGATTGGCATTTGACTGAACAGATTGTGATTGAATTTAATCAACAATTTTATAGTTTGGATACAGGGACGGCGCCTGACTTTATGGATCAAGATAAATACATGGCTTGGTTGATGGAACAATTACAAATATTAAAATAAGTCCTTTTCATTCAAATTATTCAGCACAGCTTCGAGATATGTTATGCAATTCAAAGCCATCCTTTAGCGGATGGCTTTTTTTGTTGCTAGCGAACTTAATTGGGGGGAGCGTGGTCTGAGCTAGTATGAATGGCGCAGAAAACGTGAGCCCTAAAATTGTCCTGAGGCATTGGATTTGCAAATTTAATACAACTATCAACCAATAGTGTGACTTAAATCACTTAAAATACGCCGAAAATTTAAACATAACTTTTTAGCCAGCAGCCCATAACTCATAAGAAGCTGAGCTGTATTGAACTTGCAAAAATTCTAACCTTAGACCGATTGGCTTTGAATGAAAGGTTTATCGCCATTTTTAGAGACGATTTTTTTAGCGTATGAAAAAATTAATACTGCTATGGCTTGCCATATGTGCGGTTTCATTGGTGTCGATAGGCTATACCTATGAATTATTCATTAGCCCTGTTTGGGTGGTAAATGCATTCGCTGCCTATGGCATGGTTTTAATGCGAAAGCATTTAAGTCACGATTTACTGATCGTGCTTTATGCTTTTAGTGCGATCTTTGTGGCTTCGCTGATGGTCGATCCTGCCAAAATCTTAGAAGATAAATTTCTCCTGTGTGCGATTTCGGCATTTCAGATTTGGGTATTTATTAAAGCCTATTTAGCGCTGAGCCATTTAAAAAAACGCCGCTTTAAGCGAACCCTAATGTTAGCTGTTCCGAGTATCGTGAGTGCTTTTGCAGGCAGTCTCTTGTTTGTGGCGTGCTTTCAGATGGACAACCAATACTTTGCCTTTGTTGATTATTTTCTAGAGCAATTTGCAACAAGTTTGGCTGTGGTGTGTTTACTGTTTGGTGTTCAGCGCTGGATGAATGTGCCGTGGGTGGATTATGGCTATCTGATCGTGGCACTGGCCGTCCAATATGTGATCTCAAATGATCAGATCTTCTATGCTTGCATGGTCTTGCCTTTATTGATGTGTTACTACGCGATCAAATATGACTTCAAAACCTTTTGCTGGCTGATTGGCTTAATGACGCTGATCTGTGGCTGGTATGGTGCCATGCCATTGGCTGGGGAATATTGGTCGGATGCACAGGTACATATGCTCTCGCGGATCAGTTCTTATCGTTTGGCATTGGGTATTTATTTGATCATTTTTCTGTTTATTTGTGAGCTGTATGCACGAAATAAACGTCTATATTTGGCTTTGCAACGTGTAAGTTTTTGCGATGAGTTGACGGGACTGAAAAATCGCCATGCCTTTAAAGAACAAATATTTATAGAGGGTGCGGTTGATAAAGGCTGTGTCATTTTGCTCGATGTCGATAATTTTAAAAAAATTAATGACCAATATGGACACCAAATGGGGGACAGTGTTTTGGTGCATTTGGCAAAAATCTTAAAAAATTGTAGTCCACGCGCGAGTTTTATTAGTCGTTGGGGCGGTGAAGAATTTTTAATTTTGCTCGAAGGTGCCGATTTGGAGCAGGGTAAAATGTTGTGTGAAACAATTTTGGAACGCTGCGAACATGTGCCGTTTCGAAAAGATCAATTAAGGCTAGATGTCAGCTTTAGTATGGGCTTGGCCGAGTTTCAACAGTTGAGTTTGTCCAATTACTCCACGACTTTACAACATGTCGATGCCTGCCTATATCAGGCGAAATCACAAGGGAAAAATCAGTTTGTTTATCAAAAGATTATTCCGTTGTCAGAAAGCAGTATTGCAGTCTAAATGGGCAAAAAAAAGATGCCGTGAAGGCATCTTTTTTTGCATTTAATCAACGATTAAGCTGCTTTTTTGAACCAAGAAAAGAAACCTTTTTTCTCAGCTTTAGCTGCTTCAGCTTTTTTCTCTGCACATTTTTTAGCGCAGTCTTTTTTCGCTTCAGCTTTTACTTCTTCAGTTTTAGTTTCAACAGCTTCTTTTGCATCAGTTGCTTTTTCTACAGCTGCATCTTTTGCTTCAACAGTTTTTGCAACGACAGCATCTTTAGTTGCTACAGTTTTTGCTACAGTCGCGTCTTTTGCTGCAACAGTGTTCGCAACAACAGCGTCTTTAGCCGCTACAGTTTTTGCTACAGTTGCATCTTTTGCTGCAACTGCAGTTTCTTTAGTTGCTGCTGCTTTTTCTACAACTGCTTTTTTCATGTCAGCAGTTTTTGCTTTAGTGGTTTCTTTCACTGTTAAAGTTTTAGTTTGAGTCGCTTTTTCTGCAACAGCCACTTGAGTTTTAGCAGCATCTTTAGTTGCTTGAGCAGCAGCTACAGTTGCAGTTTTCGCTTGTGCAGCTTGAGCTTTTACAGCTTCAACAGCAGTCGCAGGTTTTTGTTCTACAGCAGTAGTTGCCATAGCAGAAGTTGTAGCAGCAACTAAAGCAACAGCTAAAGTAGTTTTGATCGCGTTCATAGTCATCACTCTATAAAACTTAGTTAAAATAAGGCATTGTAAATTTTATGCCTTATCAACAGCCCTTAGGTTACACGGCACAGAGTAAGGGATTTGATTGTGTGAATATTCCACTAATGTTACAAACGGATAACATGGTGTAACGCAGAAAAACAAACAAAAACAGCGTACATTGCACAGCATTCGAAATTTTCAATTCAAAGCTGATTTAAAATCACTGTTAAAGCCGTTATGGTGAATATACATTTCCGCTATTGGTATGGCATAAAAATAACGTCGCATGAGGGATTACGTCAGATGCAGCAGCTTATTTGTTATAAACAGCTCCCTGTGTGGACGCAGCAGTCGATTCCACAAGGTTTTAAAAATCAGCACAATACCAAAGCAGGCACTTGGGCAAAACTCACCGTACTGCAAGGTGAAGTGAACTTTGCCATGTTAGATGCGTCTGGAAATATCCTTTCCACGCATGTATTTAGCCCAGATCAGCCACCGCCGTTTATCGAACCGCAGGCGTGGCACAAGATTGTGTCTGCGAGTGACGATGTGCAATGTCAGTTGAGTTTTTATTGCTTAGCACAGGACTATTTTTATAAGAAATATCAACTCAGCCCAACACATTCAGAGATTTTGGCAGCAACACCATATTTGCAAGGTGGTCGGGCTTTGGATGTCGGCTGTGGGCAGGGGCGTAATTCGCTGTACTTAAGTCAGTTTTCTGAGCAGCGTTTTGAGGTGGATGCATGGGATGTCAATCCACACAGTTTGCATAAGCTGCAAGAGGTAATCGCTGCGGAAGGCATTGAAAATATTCATGTACAGCAGCGTGATCTAAACGCTGACCCAAGCATTGCAGGTACATACGACTTTATTTGCTGTACCGTGGTGATGATGTTTTTAGAGGCCAATACAGTCAAGCCGCTGATTCAGCAGATGCAGCAAGCGACAAATATCAATGGTTATAACCTGATCGTTTGCGCGATGGATACGCCTAATCTGCCTGCGCAGCCTGACTTTCCTTTTGCGTTTAAAGCAGGGGAGTTAAGTGCGCTTTATGAGGGCTGGAATATTGTGAAATACAATGAAAATGTCGGTGAGCTGCATCGGGTGGATGAGCAAGGCAATCGGATTAAGCAGCATTTTGCGACTTTGTTGGCGCAGAAAATTTAAGCCAAGAATTGTAGGATGTTGAGTTGAAGGATTGGTGATCAACTCAACACTTACTTTACTTAAACTAGAAAAAGGGAACCATTTTTGAGCTAGTCAGGCTGTATTTGTACTTAGAAAATTCGACCAATTGAATATGATTGTACTCTGATTTAAGGCTGATAAATAAAGCCCAAAGCTTTTAGAGGCAATTGAATGATGTCGATTGTGAGTGTTAAAGGTAATAGTGGTAATTCTGCCAATTTTTCCTGCCCTGACTTTTTAACATAGCCACTTTGGTCTTCGTAATGCTGGATACGGATCTTATAGGGATGGCTTAAGGGCTTTAAATCTGCGGCATTCGCAACTTTTGGGTAAACCGTACCTGCAATTTCTAAGTTAAAGAGATGATCTTGCTGTTCTGCCTTTGAACAATCACATGGTGCTACGCCATATTGGTTGAATAATGCCCTTTCCGTAGGACTTAGTGTTCCATTGGGAGGCGCATAATAAAATTTAAAGCTTCCGCTAAATTTAGTGCTGTTCGGGCTCGGAGAATTAAAGTCAAGTTCTCGATGGAGACGAATATATTGTGGATTGAGTTGGCTTATCAGTTGAATAAAATCAGCACCGCCTTTATTGATCAAATAGCTGTATTTATTGCCTGCGACTACGATGCTATCGATTGGTTCATTGGGTATTGCTTTAGCAGGTTTGCCAAATGCGATCACATCATCTTCAAGGATTGTTCTCCATGCATATTTTGTTTCGTATTTTTGAAACAGATCACGGGAGAGTTCACCGATTTGATTATTTGTAACGCAAGCTGTAAGAAAAATAAAAGTGCTTAGGCAGCTCATCTTTATGAGGTAGTGAAGTCGTTTATTTATCATTGTTATGCATATTTAAGTTTTGGTTCAGGCCTTACCATAATTCAAAAATCGCTGAAAATCGAGAATTAACGTTTTAAATTTTAAATATGCTAAGACGTTTTTTAAGGGTTGTTTAGCACGGTTTATTGCTGAAGATTTTTGAACAAAATTTACTTCACAATGGACATTCCCTCTCCTTTTAAGGAGACTTGCGCAGAATACCGCTCAGGGAGAGGATTTATATGAAAAATTTCCCTCATCCTCTTGTGGCGCATGCTGCTCATCCCAGAGGGAGAAGGGGCTTCCAGTATGTATTCATGAGAGTTTAGTTAACAAATAAAAAACCCCGCACTAAGCGGGGTTTCTTTTATCTCAGTATTTAACTAAATATTAAACACGTTCGATAATGGTCGCGATACCTTGACCAAGACCGATACACATAGTCGCAAGACCGATTTGTGTATCTTGCTGTTCCATAACGTTCAGCAAAGTCGTTGTGATACGCGCACCAGAACAACCCAATGGGTGACCCAATGCAATCGCACCACCGTTCAAGTTCACACGGTCTTGTTGGTCATAAATGCCTAAGCCTTTAAGAACAGACAAACCTTGCGCAGCGAACGCTTCGTTCAATTCAAACGTTTGGATGTCTGCGATAGACAAGCCAGCACGTTTAAGCGCTTTTTGAGTTGCTGGTACAGGACCATAACCCATGATCGCAGCATCACAGCCTGCAACTGCCATAGAGCGAATCACAGCACGTGGCTTAAGACCTAAAGCTTGAGCACGTTCAGCAGACATCAGCAACATTGCAGAAGCACCGTCAGACAAAGCTGAAGATGTTGCAGCAGTTACCGTACCGCCTTTCGGATCGAATACTGGACGTAACGATTGGAATGCTTCAAGGTTTGCATCAGGACGAATCACTTCATCGATATCGCACAGGATTTTGAAACCATTTGCATCGTGACCTTCAACGCCCACGATTTCATTTTTGAAACGGCCTTCTTGTGTTGCAGCCCAAGCACGGCGGTGTGATTCAACACCAAACGCATCTTGTTCTTCACGCGAAATACCGTTCATACGACCTAACATTTCAGCCGTTAAGCCCATCATGTTAGACGCTTTTGCATAGTGCTTAGACGCTTCAGGGTTGATGTCGATGCCGTGCATCATGCCAACGTGACCCATGTGTTCTACACCACCAATGATGAAGATATCACCTTGGTTGGTTGCAATTTGCGCAGCCGCTGTGTGGATTGCTTGCATAGAAGAACCACAAAGACGGTTCACTGTTTGACCTGCAACAGTACGTGGTAGGTCTGCTAACAATGCAATATTACGACCAATGTTCATACCTTGCTCTAGGGTTTGGTTTACACAGCCCCAGATTACGTCTTCAACTTCATTGGTATCAAACTGGTTACGAGCAACAAGCGCGCGTACTAATTCAGCAGATAAGCTGTCAGCACGGACGTTACGGAACATACCATTTTTGGTTTTACCCATTGCTGAACGTACGCCATCAACGATGACAACGTCACGTGGATTTAAAGTAGCCATTCACGTTGCTCCTTAACCGTAGAATTTTTTGTTGTTAGCAGCCATGTCACGCAACATTTGTGGCGCTTCATAAGCCTTACCTAAATACGCATATTTGTCGCAAAGCGCTACGTATTCAGCGACACCTGTTTGGTCGATGTAACGGCATGGACCACCACGGAATGGAGGGAAACCTACACCCATGATCATCGCCATATCTGCTTCAGCAGCAGTCGCTACGATGTTGTCTTCTAGGCAACGAACAGTTTCGTTACAGAACGTCAGCATCATACGGTCAATGATTTCTTGAGCATCAAATTCACGTTTTTCCGCAGTTGCAACAGAAGCCACAAGTTCGTAAGCCACTGGATCAACCACTTTGGCTTTCTTACCTTTACGGTCAAGTTCGTATTTGTAGAAACCAACGTCGTTCTTTTGACCAAGACGTTTGTTTTCGTACATGGTTAAAGTTGCGCCTTTGTAGTCTGGCTTCATGCGGTCAGGGAAACCTTCCGCCATTACTTCCGCACCGTGTACGCCTGTGTCGATACCCACAACGTCGATGAGGTAAGCAGGACCCATTGGCCAGCCGAATTTTTCCATCACTTTATCAACTTGCTGGAAGTCAGCACCGTCTTTCAGTAGAAGGTCAAATGCACCGAAGTAAGGGAATAGTACGCGGTTTACCAAGAAGCCTGGGCAGTCGTTAACTACGATTGGTGTTTTACCCATTTTCTGAGCAAGAACCACAGTTGTCGCGATTGCTTCAGCAGATGTTTTCTCACCGCGGATCACTTCTACCAATGGCATCATGTGAACAGGGTTAAAGAAGTGCATACCTACGAAGTTTTCAGGACGTTGTAGGTTTTCAGCCAAACGTGTGATTGAAATTGTTGAAGTATTTGAAGCAATGATCGTATTGTCACGAACATTTTTCTCAGTTTCAGCAAGTACGATACCCTTAACTTTCGGGTTCTCTGTTACTGCCTCAATCACGATGTCCACTTCTTTGAATTCGTCATAGCTTAATGTAGGACGGATGCGAGCAAGAGTTTCACCCATTTGAGCAGGTTTCATCTTCTTACGTTCAACTTGTTTGGTCAGTAAGCCATTTGCTTCTTTCATACCTAAAGCAAGTTGTGGGTTACCAATGTCTTTCATGATGATTGGTGTGCCTTTGCTTGCCGCTTGGTAAGCAATACCACCACCCATGATACCCGCGCCTAATACAGCGGCTTGGTTGACAGGGTGCGCACCTTTTTCATATTTCTTCGAAGTTTTCTTCACAATTTGGTCGTTAAGGAATAAACCAATTAACGCACCTGCTTGTGGAGTTACAGCCGCTTTAGCAAAACCTTGCGCTTCGATTTTCAATGCTTCATCACGTGGAAGGCTTGCACCTGCTTGTAATGAGTCTAAAAGAAGTTTTGGCGCTGGGTATTGAGCAGGATTTGCTTTTGCAAGAACTGCACCTTTCGCTGTATTGAATGCCATCATTTGTTCAAGCATGTTCAATTTAACAGGATCTAATTTTTCTTGGCGTTTTGCTTTCCAGTCTACACGGCCAGCAATCGCTTGTTTCACAAGGTCAATTGCAGCGTCTTGTAGTTTGTCTGCAGCAACAACTGCATCAACAGCACCGTCTTTGAGCGCAGCAGCAGGCTTTTTCGGCGCAGCCATTGCCATCCATTCAACCGCATTGTCGATACCAATCACACGGCTTAAACGAACCGTACCACCAAAACCAGGGTAGATACCAAGTTTGATTTCTGGAAGGCCAACTTGTGCAGCTTCTGACATCACACGATAGTCACACACTAAGCACATTTCAAAACCGCCGCCCAATGCCATACCATTGATTGCAGCAACTTTAGGAACGTTTAGATCTTCAAACGCATTGAAGATGTCGTGAACAGGCAATGCCCAATCCACAATCGCTTGTTCGCCTTGAGCGAAGTTTTCACCGAATTCAGTGATATCTGCACCCACGATAAATGTAGATTTACCTGAAGTAACGATTAAACCTTTGATGTCACCGTTTGCTTTAACAGCGTCAATTGCAGCTTTAAAATCTTCAATTGTTGCGCGGTTAAATTTGTTGACCGACTCACCTTGTAAGTCAAAGCGGAATTCTGCAATTCCGTCCGAAAGCATTTGGACGGTAATGGCATTGCCAGCGTGGATCATGCCTGATCTCCTTTATTTTGGAGGACTTCTAAGTTGATGTTGTGAAGCGAGTACGCGGTTCCTGCGTACACTTTATGCCTCGCTAATCTTACGATAACTATATCTAAAAAGAACATAACAAGTTGTATCAAGCCGTGACGCTAGGGTCATCAAAATTTCTTTTGGAAATAGCCTTCGGATCTGCCTTTAAACGCTATCGCTCTGATTAAATATGTTGAAGCTTATGTTTCAGTTCACATTTTTTTATAAATGTAAGCTATAGATTGAGATGCGAAAGAAAAAATCAAGAAAAAAGCAAGTGTATTTTTCGGCAGAATGGTCAATTCACTTTTACTATTGTCATCCATCTTTGCTGAGACACAGTGTTCTATGCTGCTTATTTAAGCGTCACTGAGCACTATGCTATACTCGCCGCGTTCTCAAAAGTTAATTTTTTATTAAGCACAATGCTTATTAGCACCAGGTCCTCATATGATTAAGTGGATTATCCTGGCGGTCTTTGTCATTTCTGCGTTTTATATCCAGCAACGCGGTAAAGTCCGTCATTCATTTTATCGTCAGTTTTTTGATCATTCGACATTGCTCGCACCGATCAATTTTCTCATGTACATGTTTTCAAAAGTGCCGAGCCAACCCTATATTGACACGCAGCATTTTAAAGATTTAAAAGTCTTAGATGAAAACTGGGAAATGATTCGTGATGAAGCCAAGGCCTTATATGAAAAAGGGGGCATCAAAGCATCGAGTACTTATGATGACCTTGGATTTAACTCGTTCTTTAAAACAGGTTGGAAACGCTTTTATTTAAAATGGTATGACTCAGCCCATCCTTCGGCTGCTGAACTTTGCCCAAAAACTACGGCCTTGTTAAAAAATCTACCCACTATTAAAGCCGCGATGTTTACTGAGTTGGCGCCTGACAGTCGTTTAGTCCGTCATCGTGATCCCTATGCCGGTTCATTGCGTTATCACTTGGGCTTACTAACGCCGAATAATGACCGTTGTTTTATTGATGTCGATGGTCAGCGGTACTCATGGCGTGACGGCGAGAGTGTGGTGTTTGATGAAACCTATATTCACTATGCTGAAAATAAAACGGATCAGAACCGGATTATTTTCTTTGCAGACGTTGAACGGCCATTAAAGTCAAAGTGGATGGAAGCTTTTAACCATTGGTTTGGTAAAAATGTCATGACTGCTGCAAGTTCACCGAATGAAAGCGGTGATAAAACAGGTGGTTTAAATAAAGTATTTGGCTATGTCTATCAAATTCGCATAAAAGCCAAAGCCTTGAAAAAAACCAATCGTTCACTGTATTACTTTTTAAAGTGGTTCCTGATGTTGGGGCTGTTCTTCCTGATTTTTGTACGTCCATATTTATTTTAAAAGTAGAATAAATATTGAAAAAATGCGCCCTTAGGGGCGTTTTTTTATGCTGACAGTCAGCAAAATATCAGTTATCGTGCAAGCAGAATAAAAATAATTATGCAGAGCAAATCAGCCAAAAGCAGAAATAGTGTTAGCCAGAATAAGCTAGAACCAGAATAAGCCAGAAAAAGTGAGCCAATAGACGAGGAATATGATGTTGACGTCCGAACTTAAGCCCATGCAAAACCGTTGAGCTGAAAGAAAAGCGTCATCATCAATGATAGCCAAAACCCAAAGGTGAACGGTTGAAGCTTTGCATGCAGGCATGAAGACCTACTGCATAGAAACCCTGTTTAAACGCCTGAAGGGATTGATTTGGCGGGAAGGGGATCCGATTCATGAAAGCAACCAACCAAACATTGATGCATCAAATGCATATTTCGATGCAAGATATAGAACGACGTAAACAGTTGCTTGGCTTGACTGATTTAGAGCTAGCGGAACTGGCTTCGATTGGTGGGATTGTGGCGCCGATACTCGACAGTATGGTCGATGAATTTTATGAAAATCAAACCTCAATTCCTGAAATTGCCACTCTGATTGGTGATCTTGATACCTTGAAGCGTTTGCAACGCGCGCAGCACCAGTATTTATTGGACTTATTTTCTGGGCGCTATGACAGCGCTTATGTGAATAACCGTTTACGGATTGGTTTGGTTCATAAGCGCATTGGTGTAGAGCCTAAGTTGTATCTCTCTGCGGTACATACCCTAAAGACTATGTTGTTCCGCTTAATTCAGCGTACCTTTAATGATACGGAACAGTATCAGCGGATTATTAACACCTTGGAAAAGCTCTTTATGTTCGACACTACATTGGTGGTGGAAACCTATGTATGGAGTTTGATTAATGAGGTGAAGATCTCCCGTGAAAAAATGGAACAGTATGCGCATGCGCTAGAGTTTCGTGCACAAGAAATGGAAGAACTTTCACAGCGCGATCCATTAACAGGACTCTTAAATGTCCGGCATTTATCGACCTTATTGACCAGTATTTTATATACCGCACAGTGTAATCATGAACCTGTAACAGTAGTGTTTATTGATATCAATGATTTTAAAAAGATCAATGATGAACAAGGTCATCCACGTGGAGATCAGGTACTACAAACGGTTGCTGCGGCCATAAAGTCGGTTGCACGTTTAGATGATCATTGCTTCCGTTATGGCGGAGACGAATTTTGTTTGGTCTTGCCTGGTTGCAGTGAAAAGCATGTGGAAGGGAGTTTTATCCCGCGATTACTTGAAACCGTGGAAGAAATGGAAAGTGGCTTGAGTTTGAGTATTGGGCTGTGCCAAACAGACCATCAGCAAGGCTATGTAGACGCCATGAGCTTGGTACAACAAGCCGATGCAAAAATGTATCAAGAGAAAAAGAATTATAAACGTTTGCAGGAACAACCCATGTCGAAAGAAGCGTGATTCGAGCGTAAAGAACGCCAAAAATAACAATAGATGACTAGCGAAACTTGAGCGAAATGGATCTCCATATTCTTGAAAATAATGTGATAAGTATGCTTATTTCCTGCAAAAAATAAAGCTGAAATAGCAGATGCATCCTGCAAAATCTTGTATAGAATAAAAGCAGTTGATGGGGGATAAGATGCAAGTTTTTCGTTCAAAAAAAGATTGGTGGGTGGTGGCGTTTATTGTTTGTATGAGCGGTTTACTCATTCAATTATTACTCACCATGCAAGCCAAAGGCACGATGCAACAATATCCTGTTCATACCGCGGTGTATATTTTGACGGTGTTACTGCTGTGGTGGCCAATACTCAATACACGTTATCAAATTTCCGCTACAGAATTAAATATCCGTAGCATGTTTCTACGTTGGCAGATTCCTTTGCAGGATATCCAACGCATCAGTGCAAGTCAGGATTTGTCTGCGGCACCTGCGCTTTCCATTAAACGTTTAAAAATTGAATATATACAGAATGGACAACGCAAATTCGTCATGGTTTCACCGAAAGATCCGCAAGCTTTTGCTAAAGCGATTGGTGTTCCAATCCAATAAATATAAGAATGCTGAATAAAGGTATGTGAGCATGCCTTTTAAAGACCAGTGAATTATTTAATAATAACCAATTGTCCAAGTTGTGCATCTAGGTGTATTTTAGTTTGTTCGGGATGATTCAAAAAATACACCGCCAAAATAGGCTCAAGCTCGACCCGCATTTTTCGTGCTAAATGTCGTGCGCCATAACGAATATCATGGTTCTGATAAAAATGTGCTTTGGCTACATCTGTGAGTTTGATACTGCGTTTTTGATGTTGTAGGCGTTGATTAAGTTTTTCCAGTTCAATCTCCACCAAACGGGGCAAGGCATCATTTTGAACGGGTTGATATTGCAATACACGATCAATACGGTTAATAAATTCAGGGTCGAATTTACGTTGCATGACTTTTTCAATAATGCTGCTGACCGGCACGCGCTTGAGACAAACCTTTTGTATTTTTTCGGGCAAAAAATTTAACTTATCTAGATATTGCTGTGCCACTTGTGCACCGACATTGCTGGTCATAAAGATCATACAATTACGAAAGTCGATGGTTTTTGTACCTGAGGTTAGGGTTAATTTTCCGCTATCCAGCACATTCATTAAGCCGCGAAGAACTTCGGTTGACGCTTTTTCCAGTTCATCAAAAAGCACGATGCCCGGACGGGTATGACTACCTGCAATGGCAACTTCATCAAATAAACTATGGCCTTCTTTAGAACCGACATAGCCCGGAGGCGCACCAGTAATGGCAGCCGCATAATGTTCCTGTGCGAGCGTGTTCATATCAATACGGCAAAAGGCATCAGGTCGGCCATAAATCACTTCACTGATTAAACGTACGGTTTCGGTTTTACCAACACCTGTCGGTCCAAGCATTAAGGTTACACAGAGTGGTCGTTCAGGACTGGAAAAATCAGCCTTGACCACATGCAGCATTTTTTCAATTTCGTCTAATGCTGCTTCTTGTCCAATGATCCGTTGCTTTAAGTGTTGCATAACGTCATGCGGTTCAAAATGAAAACGCGGCTTACCCATCAAACGGTTTTTTTCAGCAGTGCTCTGCGTCGAAGTTGTCGGGTGTACGACATGGATGGCGGGATTGGCGTTCGTCATGCATCATGTTCCTAAAGCGGGATGTTTTGAGCATAGCAAATTTAGAATTTTGCATTAATAGCTTTTAGCAATCAGATCATTGCTATGAGCAACAATAAATTTGCGGGATTGCTTGAAAATGCAGGTAAAAGCATCACATCATGTCAAAGAGCAATATCGATGATGGAACAAGGCAAAAGTGAACGAAAACGCACGCGAACATATTGAAAAAATTCTTGCCAATATGACGACTCTACCCGGTGTTTACCGCATGTTGGGTAAAGACGGTGAGTTGCTGTATGTGGGTAAAGCAAAGAATTTAAAAAATCGTGTGTCGAGTTATTTTGTCAAAACCATTGAGCATCCCAAGACGCAAGCCTTGGTCGCCCGTATTTATGACATTGAAAGCTTGGTGGTGCGTTCTGAAACAGAAGCCTTATTGCTCGAACAAAACCTGATTAAGCTGCATCGTCCGCCGTATAACATCATGCTGCGAGACGACAAATCTTATGTCTATATTTTTATTTCAGCCGATAAACCCTATCCACGAATTGCCGCAGGGCGAGGCAAAGCGAAGCATCAGGCCGGTAAGTTTTTCGGGCCTTATCCGAGTGCTTATAACGCGCGTGATACTTTGGTGGTGCTGCAAAAACTGTTTAATGTGCGTCAGTGTGAAAATAGCTATTTTTCACAGCGCAAACGACCATGCCTGCAATACCAAATTAAACGTTGTTCCGCGCCTTGTGTGGGGTTGATCTCACCCGAAGATTATAAAGAAGATGTCAATAACTCGATTCGTTTCTTACAAGGCGACACCAAAGAGCTCAATCAAGAGTTAATTGGAAAAATGGAAGCTGCTGCCGAAGCTTTGGAGTTTGAAAAGGCGGTGTTTTATCGTGATCGTATGGCACTGCTGCGTGATGTACAAACCCAGCAAGCGATTTATAAAGTCAAAGGTGAGGCCGATATCATTGCCATTGCTTATCAAGCCGGTGTGACCTGTGTGCAGATTATGCATGTGCGCAATGGTAAAATGCTCGGCGGAAAGAGTTATTTTCCTGACATGTTGGGCGATGATTTGGGGCAAATGCTCTCAGATTTTATTGCCAATTTTTACTTTCAGGTGGCAGACGAAATCCCTGCGGAACTCATCATTAATGTCGATATTTCAGATCGTAAAGACATGGAAGATGCGTTGTACCAACACTTTGAAAAGCGGATTCAAATCAAACATAAAGTGCGTGAAACCCGTGCAGAGTGGCAAGAATTGGCACAGATGAATGTACAACATGCGATTAAAGGTAAATTGGCTGATCATTTTGAATTGAATGAGCGCTTTCATCAGTTAGAGCAAGTCGTTGGGCGGCCGATTGACAGTATTGAGTGTTTTGATATTTCTCATACCATGGGGGAGGCAACCATCGCGTCTTGTGTGGTCTTTGATGCGGGCGGCGCAAGAAAGCGTGACTATCGCCAATTTTCCATCAATGATATTACCGAAGGCGATGATTATGCTGCCATGCGTCAAGCGCTGACCCGCCGCTATAAAAAGCATATGCTGCCCGATTTGCTATTAATTGACGGGGGTAAAGGTCAATTACACATGGCGATGGAAGTCATGCAAGAACTTGAGCTCGATGCCTTTATGGTCGGGGTGTCCAAAGGTGAGGGGCGTAAACCGGGTCTGGAAACCTTGCACTTTACCGATGGTGAAAAAATCCAATTGCCCGAAGACCATAAAGCCCTGCATTTGATTCAACAGGTTCGTGATGAAGCCCACCGCTTTGCCATTACCAAACACCGAGCGAAAAGAGATAAAAAGCGCGGCTCATCGGTACTTGAGGTGATTCCGGGCTTAGGGCCAAAACGTCGTCGGGATCTTCTGACCCATTTTGGTGGCATTCAAGGGGTGTTAAAAGCTTCTGAAAATGATTTAAAACTGGTTCCTGGCTTAGGCGATGTGATGGCGCGCACCATTTATAAAATCCTGCATGAATAGAACGAAATAAGCCCAATCGATGACGGGTCAATCCTGAATTTGCCAAAATGCTCATTGACGCATGAGTCACTGATCATTCACATCATTTGATTTTTATACAATGATATAAAAATCAAAAATATGATCAGGGATGATGATGTCACTCGCACAGTTGTATCAACATATTGAACACAATGAATGGGTTGAGATTCCAGAAGGATGGTTGCAAGGACGAACGATCTATGGCGGCTTAGTGGCAGGCATGATGATGCACAAAGCCGTTGCTACCATTGCCGATCCGCAGCGACGTTTACTCAGTTGTAATGTGACCTTTGTTGGGCCAGTGCAATTGGCGCCCATGCGTTTAAGTACTGAAATTTTAAGACAGGGCAAATCCGTCACCACCATCGAAGTTCGACTTTGGCAAGATGATGCAGTACAAAGCATTTTATTGGCGAGTTTTGGTGTTCCACGTGAATCAACTATTGCCGTCAATCAGGAACGTCAAGCACCCGATTTCCCTGAAGTGAGCAGTTTAAAGATCGCCGAACATCATCCACTTGCACCACAGTGTTTTCAGCAAATGGATTTGGCCTGGGTAGATGGGCAGTATCCGTGTACTGCAAGCAAAAAGCCTGACTTTAGTGGTTGGATGCGTTTTAATCCAGAACGCCATGATAACCGTAAGATGACCGTCGCTGATTTACTGGTCTCGATGGATATGTGGCCGCCCGGCGTGCTGCCTATGTACAAAACCATGGCACCTGCGAGTTCTTTAACGTGGACATTAACCTATGTGCATCCTTTGCAATCAAGCTTGCATAATTGGTTTAAATATAAAGTATTTACCGACTATGCAGCGGATGGCTACGCCACGGAATATGCGCATTTATGGGATGAAAATGACCAGTTGATTGCGATTGCGCGACAGACTGTTACGGTGTTTGCCTAGTGACACTGCGGGGCATTTCGTATAAAGTGAGTGCAACTAACGATGGATAAATCCTCAAATTATTCTGCATTTTCATCGTGCATGAGGGGAAAACTGGGGTGTCTATGACAACAGGTCGAATCCTGAATATTCCTAATATTTTAACATTGGCACGAATTGCTTTAATTCCTGTGTTTTTGTTGGTGGCGTATTGGCCACCTGCAATGGGCGTGGGTGAGCATGCTGCAAGCATGTCACGTCATATATTGCTGACCGCTATTTTTGTGATCGCAGCTGTCACTGACTGGTTTGATGGCTATCTTGCGAGAAGTTTAAATCAGACTTCAGCATTTGGACGTTTTCTCGATCCTGTTGCAGATAAACTGATGGTCGCAACAGCCTTGATCGTCTTGGTGCAATGGCAACCAACCATTTCGATGGCCTTTGCAGCGATTGTGATTATTTCACGTGAAATCACGGTGTCTGCGCTACGTGAGTGGATGGCTGAATTAGGCGCACGTACCAGTGTTGCGGTTTCAACCGTTGGTAAATATAAAACAGCATTTCAGATGATTGCGATTTCAGTGTTCTTGCTGAATTGGCAACCCCTAGAAATGTTGGCGTATGGATTGCTCTATACAGCCGTGGTTTTAACGCTATGGTCGATGTTTATATATTTGAAAGCCGCATGGCCGTATTTAAAACAACCTTGATTTAAAAGTAAGTTATTAAAAGCTCCGTTATCGGGGCTTTTTTATTGCCGAGCTTTTAGAAAAAATTGAGGGTTTGTCTAGTTTGAACAGCGCTTCATTTGATTAGAGCTTGACGTTAAATGTGAGACGTTGGCGCAAATTTTGGATAAAAAAAATTCCCAGATTTTGGGGGAAATCTGGGAAGGAAAATCGGGGTTACTTATCGCTATTATGGAAGATGTTTCCATCTCCTTGATTGCTATTATAGGAAAGCAGATTTAGAAATACATGGAGTTTCTTGTAGTGTAATGTTGTGTTTTATTGAGAAATGTATCACAAATTTACATTAAGAATTTTTGATACAAATTGGCCAGTAACTTTGGTAGGTTTTGTTTGGATTTAAACGATAAAAATCGATATATGCGATGATAAAAAATACAATTAACATTATTTAAATAATAGATTCATCTATTTAAGTTTAAATAAAATTGATCAATGGATAAAAGATTTTTCAGCAATGATAAAGATCATTTCTCAATGAAAGCTTACACAGACGTCATCTTTGTCTTACGAAAAAAAGCAGTGCTCCTAAGCACAAAAAAAAGGAGCCTTTTTAGACTCCTTTTTGAGATTTGAAGCTACGCGCTTCGCTTGTCTTGCGTAATTTTTAGAGCAATAAAAAAGAATCCCCAAGATTGGAGATTCATTTCAATTAAAGCTTACGCACAGCATAGCTGCTTGTCTTGCGGCGTGGCGGAGTATAAAAAAAGGAGCCCCTTTGGACTCCTTCATGACATTTGAAACTACGCGCTTCGCTTGTCTTGCGTAAAACTTAAAGCAATGCTTTAAGTTTTACTCAGGCTTTAGGCCTTCGGCTTTTTCTAAAGATTCATCATTGCTGAAGAATTTTTCACGCTGCTCTTCAAGGAACTTTTTCGCGTCAGCTTCAAACACGTTTAAACGTTTTTCATTGATCAACGTAGTTTGGTGTTTTAGCCATTCTTGCCAAGCTTGTTTAGATACCGTATCAAACAATTCTTGTCCCTTTGCACCAGGGAATGGTGCAAAGTCTAAACCTTCCATTTCAGCCTGATATTTACGGCAAAAAACTTGTCGAGACATATCAATACTCCATTTAACTTGAAAAAGTTATGCGTAAAGTTTTTCTAAACGTGCGTGTGCGCGTTCAATTGCTGCTTCAACTTGAGCAGGTGCAGTACCACCAATGTGGTTACGTGCATTGACAGATGCTTCAAGTGTTAATGCTTTTTCGAAGACATCGGCTTGAATCAAGTCAGAGAATTGTTGAAGTTGCTCAAGGGTTAATTCTGAAAGGTCTTTGCCTTCTTGAACACCGAGGGCAACCGCTTTACCCACAATTTCATGCGCATCACGGAATGCTACGCCATTTTTAACGAGGTAGTCGGCAAGGTCAGTTGCAGTTGAGAAGCCACGAAGTGCTGCTTCACGCATGATGTCAATGTTTGGTACTAGTGCAGGAATCATGTCGGCAAATGCCATGAGTGAGCCACGAACAGTATCAATTGCATCGAATAGTGGTTCTTTATCTTCCTGGTTGTCTTTGTTGTATGCCAAAGGTTGACCTTTCATTAGGGTCAATAGGCTCATCAAGTCACCATATACACGGCCAGTTTTACCACGAATCAACTCAGGAACGTCTGGGTTTTTCTTTTGCGGCATGATTGAAGAGCCGGTGCAAAAACGGTCAGGAATGTTCACAAATTTGAATTGTGCCGATGTCCAAAGAATCATTTCTTCTGACATACGTGATAAATGCATCATGATGAGTGATGCTGCAGCATTGAATTCAATACCAAAATCACGGTCAGATACGGCGTCTAAAGAGTTTTCAGCGACAGCTTCAAAACCTAGTAATTCGGCAGTGAATGCACGGTCAATTGGGTAGGTTGTTCCTGCAAGTGCAGCAGAACCTAAAGGCATACGGTTGGTACGTTTACGGCAGTCGATTAAACGCTCTGAGTCACGTACCAACATTTCAAACCACGCCATTAAATGGTGGCCAAAAGTCACTGGCTGTGCAGTTTGTAAATGCGTGAAGCCCGGCATGATGGTATTGGTATTTTTCGCCGCTAAGCCTAGGATGCCTTTTTGTAATTTTTTCAATAATTCTAAAATCGCATCGATTTCGTCGCGAACATACAGACGGATATCGGTTGCAACTTGGTCATTACGACTACGACCGGTGTGTAGTTTTTTACCTGTAATACCGATACGTTGAGTCAAGCGTGACTCAATATTCATGTGCACATCTTCTAGGTCAATGCGCCATTCGAAGTTACCCGCTTCAATTTCTGCTTTAATGGTGTTTAAGCCATTAATAATATCGTCACGCTCTTGTTCAGTCAGAACGCCGACTTTTGCAAGCATGGTTGCATGTGCAATTGAACCTGCAATATCTTGTTTATAAAAGCGTTGGTCAAACTGTACAGATGCTGTAAATTCAGCAACAAAAGTGTCAGTAGCTTCGGAAAAACGACCGCCCCACATGCCTGAAGTTTGGGCTTGTGACGGATTTGAGGAATTAGAAGATGTGGTCATGTCGGCTCAATAAGATAAAAAGCATAGAACTGAGCAAGAGTATAGCAAATTCGAACCCAGTTGCCGAAGGGCAAGTTGATCAAACTTTTAGACAGGGTTTAGGTCTATGACAATTTCTGTATTTTCAGGAAAAATGGGCCGCTGGCACTATCTGTGGGAGCTGTTTCTTGCGGGCAATATCGTGGCGTTGGTCTTGGCCTTGGCCCAAGCTCAATCGTGGCATGCTTTAAGTTTTTCCAGTGTCATGCAGCATATGTTGTTTATTAACTGGATTTTATTGGCATTTGCTGCATTTTCAGAGCTTTTGCAGAGTAAGACGCGTGGTTTAAGCATGAAAATGCTCATGTTTAGCGGGTTTGTTTTATTGCAAGCTTTGGTGTTGTTCACCACCTTAATTTTAAATGTCTTGATCTATTTTGGTGGAAATTTCAGTTTAACTGGCTTGAGTGCGGACGTTTTAACTGCTGGTGTGGTTTTAAATCTGAGCTATGGGGTATTACTTGGGGCATTTTGTTTTCGATATTTATATTTAAGAGAACAGTGGGGTCGACAACATCATAGTGAGTTAAACTCACGCATTCAGGCTATGCAAGCTCGGATTCATCCGCATTTTTTATTTAATAGCTTAAACAATGTGATTAGCTTGATTGCGATTGACCCAGATAAAGCGGAGCAAATGCTACTGAATTTATCTCGATTGTTCCGTGCAAGTTTCCAAGAATTGAAACTGGTGAGTCTCAAAGATGAGATCGATTTGTGTCAGCGTTATTTGGCCATCGAACAAATGCGATTGGGCGATCGGCTCAATGTGGAGTGGAAACTGGCTGACATTGAACAGTACGCTCAAGTACAAATTCCACTATTAACTTTACAACCTTTGTTAGAAAATAGTATTTTTCATGGAGTCGAAAAGATTTTGACAAAGAGTACGATAAATATATTGATTGAAATATTACAAAATCAAATTAATATCGTTATTACAAATCCTTATACACAGGATACAATTAAATTACGTCAGGGGAATGGTATTGCCATCGAAAATGTGAAACAGCGACTTGAGGCATATTATGGTCAGCATGTCACTTTTCAAACCTACGCAGGCGAGGGAATGTATACGACTGTGGTGCAATATCAATATAAATAGAAATCTCAGTTGACCAATAAAAATAAATGACGTTAACGAGATAAGGAGGAGAAATGGACATCCTGATCTGTGATGATGAGCCTCTAGCAGTAGAGCGATTGTCACGTTTAGTCACTCAACTTGGACATCAAGTGGTTGCGAAAGCCTCACATGGTCAACAAGCGATTGACTTGGCTCAAAGCCTCGAGCCTGATGTCATCTTACTAGATATACAAATGCCTGAAATGGATGGGCTGACTTGCGCGAAATTGTTGCGTGAATTAGATCCCATGCCTGCTATTATTTTTTGTACTGCATATGATCATCATGCACTTGATGCATTTAAGTCGAATGCAGAGGGATATTTACTAAAACCGGTTATGCAACAGGAATTGCAGCAGGTTCTAGATCATTTAACTAAATTAACCCAAGCTCAATTGAGCACGATAAAACAAAAAGAAAATATGGACGAAATTAAAATCAGCCGCCATCAAATTGCGGCAAAGACTTATCGTGGTGTAGAACTGGTCCCTGTGGAAAATATTTATTATTTTCTTGCAGATCAGAAATATGTCACTGTTCGGCACAAAAATGGCAATGTACTTATTGATGAAACGCTGAAGGATTTAGAGCATGAATTTGGTGATCGCTTTATACGTATTCATCGAAATGCCTTGGTGTCTGTGAGCTTTTTAGATGGTTTGGAAGTCGTAAGCTCGGGGCAATATCAGGTGCGGTGTCGAGATTTAGAAGAACGTTTGGCGGTCAGCCGTCGACATTTACCGAATTTGCGTGAGCGAATACAAAAATTATAGGGCAAGGGTCAAAGCACATTGCGAATTAAGCTTGCATTTTCAACTGAGCAAGTTAAGTTTAGAATAATAGCCCTATAGACTGTATTTTAAAATTTATGAATATCCTTAAGATCGCAACCCGACAAAGCCCGCTTGCACTTTGGCAGGCGGAACATATTCGTGCACGCTTAGAAGCACTTCATGCAAATTTGAAAGTTGAGTTGGTGACTTTTGTGACCCAAGGTGACAAGATTCTAGATACCCCCTTAGCCAAAATTGGGGGGAAAGGATTATTTGTAAAAGAATTAGAAGCGGCATTGTTGGATGGTCGTGCAGACTTGGCAGTTCATTCGATGAAAGATGTGCCGATGGCATTGCCTGAAGGTTTAAGCTTGGCCGTGATTTGTGAGCGTGAAGACCCATTAGATGCTTTCGTTTCAAATACCTATAACAGTTTTGATGAGTTGCCACAGGGTGCGAAGGTGGGAACGTCGAGCTTGCGCCGCAAATGCCAAATTTTAAAACAACGTCCAGACCTTGAGATTATTGATCTGCGTGGCAATGTGGGTACGCGTTTATCTAAACTCGATGCGGGTAACTATGATGCGATTATTTTGGCCAGTGCAGGGTTGAAGCGTCTAGGTTTAGCAGAGCGTATTCGTCATACTCTTGAGCCTGTTGTGAGTTTACCTGCAGTTGGACAAGGTGCATTGGGCCTAGAATGTCGTAGCCAAGATCAAACTGTATTGGATTTAATTTTGCCCTTAATGCATACAGAGACCAATGCCTGTGTACGCGCAGAACGTGCATTTAATGCATATCTAGAAGGTGGCTGCCAAGTACCGATTGCAGGTTATGCAACCTTAGAAAATGGTCAGATTCATTTGGAAGGTCGTGTCGGTAGTGTTGACGGTCAAACCTTGTTGAAAGCACAGCAAGTAGGTTTTCCTGAACAAGCTGAACAGCTCGGTGTCAAATTGGCACAAGACTTGTTAGCCCAAGGTGCAGGTGAAATTTTAAAGGCACTGTATTAATACATGCTTTTTATCAATACACGTCCAGCAGATCGTGCAGCGCAGCTTAGCTTGACGCTGCGCTCTGCGTGTGTTGCTGTGGCTGAGCTTCCATTACTTGAGCTTAAGCCGCGGGTATGGTCAGAAGCATTAGCAGCGTGCTACGCCCAGTTGAGTGCTGCGGATGTATTGGTTGTGGTGAGCCCCTCTGCGGTCACCTTTGGTATGCAAGGTTTGCGTAAGGCAGGCATTTCACTTGAGCAGCTCGAACATATTCAATGGGTTGCAGTCGGTGATGCAACTGCAGCAAAGCTGGCTGATTATGGCATTCACAGTGTCGTACCGCAGGTGGAAACCTCGGAGGGAATGCTCACCTTAAGCCATTTAGAACAATTAGAGGCCGGGGCTTGCGTTGCATTTTGGCGCGGTGAAGGTGGTCGTCAATTTATGATGCAGCAGTTGCTAGCACGTGGCATTCAGATTTTCAATTTTGTGCTATATGAACGGTATCTACCAGAAGAGACCATTCAAAAAGTAAAAACACTCATTTCTGAACATCAGTTGTCATCTCCATATTGTATGTTGATCACCAGTGAGGCTAGTTGGCTCAATTGGCTTGACTTGATTCAGTCGCATTTATCAGTGCTGAGTCATGCACATTTTTTAGTTTTAGGTGTAAGGTTGTTCGAGCTACTGGAGCAAAGTCGTATAACACTGAACAAAGATTTTAAAATTATTCAACTCGAAGATTTAAACGCGACACACATATTGCAGCATGTGCAAGTCGTGCAGGGAAATACATGAAGAAGTTGTTTGTCGTTGTGGTCATTGTCGCCGTACTTTGGTTGGCTAAACTCAGTTTTGACTTGTTTCAGGTCAATGCTCAACAAACCGAACTGATGCAACAACAAACTTTATTGCAACAGCACAATGCAGGTTTGAATGATCAGGTCGTGGCTTTGAAACGCCAGTTGAATGGCACAACGACCGAGATGTCGGCTGCAACGACATCGAATGCTTCGATTGCTGCTGAGGCGACCCATAGTATTGAGCCAATGATGGTTGTGGGCCAGCAACTTGATTTGGTTGAATTTGCCATGCAGCAACAACAATTTGCTGTTGCTTTAGAAAAATTAAACCAATTAGACCAACAATTAGATCAGTTGAGCTTGGCACCTGCACTGCGTATGAGTTTGCATCAGGTGATTCAAAAAGACCGTGAGACCTTAAAGCAATATGTGACAGAGCGTCAGTTGCAATCTGATAAAGTGAAAAATACCCTGCAATCCATCGATCAATTGTTAGAAAAAGAAATATTAAAGCCATACAGTTCAAAAGAGCAGCAAAAAGGTCTTTCTTTTTGGCAAAAATGGATTCAAGTCGAATCAGTCGAACAACCGAGTCCCGTATTAATGCAGCGTAGCTTGGTATTAAAAGAAATGCAGTTACGTTTAATTTTGGCTCAGCAAGTTTTAAATCAAGGACAATATCCTCAATTTCAACAAGAAATCACTGAAATTATGCAAATTATGCAGCAATTGCCAGATGCTTCATTAAAACCGATACGCCAACGTCTAGAACAATTAAAGGACATTCCGGTTATTTCTGTACCGCTATTAAATACTCGGGCACTCATAGGATAATCGACTATGAAACATATTTTATTGGCCTATTTATTTATTAGCTTATTGGTTGTTGCCATTATTAGTTTGCTGAGTTTTGGACATGGTGCAGGCTATGTCTATTTATACTGGCGTGAATGGCAAGTTCAATCCAATATTTGGTTTTTAGCATTATTGCTGGCACTACTGAGTTTGTTCGTGCAAATGCTTTGGTATGCGGTTAAACGCTATTTAAGTCGAGAGCAGCGTAAATCTGAAACAGTCTTTAGTTTTAATAAACTGCATCCCTATGAACAATTGGCTGTCATTTGGCTTTTAAATGCTGCGCAAGATCAAAAAAACTTTATTCAGCAAGCTTTTACTGAGTCTGGATTATTAAAAGGGGTGATTGATGCGCGTTTATATTGGATTCAGCAACAATATGAAACAGCATTAAATGCATTAACTCAGACCAATCCAATGGCTTTTGAACTCGCAGAATTGCAACGGATTGAAATTTATTTATCCCAACAAGAGGGTGAAAAGGCTTTAACGCATCTCGAATTTTTGAATCAACATGAATTATCGCCATGGTTGCAAAAAGTCAGCACTGCCTATGAGCAGCGTTTAACCACGCTATGGGGCATGTTTGCGTTGCAGTTTCCTTGGTTGTATTTGCGTTCGACACGTTATGGACATTTAGATGAGCTGACAAAACAAGCTTGGTTGGAGCAATTATTATCTGCATTTGATCAAGCTGATGTCGATGACTTACAGCATTTAAAGCAGCGTTATTTGGATTTGCAAGATCAAATAACAGAGCGTAAATATGTGGTCAAAGTGTTGTGGTTAAAAGTCTTGTCTCGTGTGCCAGAGATGAGTCAGGAACATGAGCAATTGGCTATTCATTTACTGGAACAGCAATTTAACAAAGAAGTGTTCTTTTTGTGGTTCCAGCAAAAAATGTTGAAGCAAAACCCTGACTATGTGGCTGTAGAACAGCAGATTCAACGTTGGGAAGAAAAGTATCCTGCACTACCTGTTTTTAGTTTTGCAAAATGGAATATTTACCAAGCGACAGAACGCCAAGCTGAGGCGGATGCATTATTAGAATTATATCCAGATGATGTATTAATGAGTTATTTACGTATCAAGTCAGCTTTAAATCAGCAGGAATATTTGACCAAACAATTAAATTTAATATTTGAAAATAATGCTAATTTTATGGAAATTCGAATATAAGGACATAATATGCAAAAAGATTTAGCTCAATATTCATTGATTCATACTCAACACATCGCTTGGGGGGATATGGATGCTTTTGGTCATGTAAATAACGTGCATTATTATCGTTATATGGAAAGTGCGCGGATTGGTTATTTAGATCAGTTGGATATATTTAATCAGTCTGTGGTTACGGTTGTTGCTTCAAGCCAGTGTAAATATTTAAGCCCCGTGGTTTATCCTGATATTTTAAAAGTGGCAACGCGCGTTGAAGAATTAAGAAATAGTGCATTTCGTATGGGTTATATATTATGGAGTGAACAGCAACAAAAAATCGTTGCAACAGGCGATGCGGTTATTGTGTGCGTGGATAAAATGACCCTGCAAAAAACCTCTATTCCGGAAAATATTAAAACCAAAATAAAAGCCTTAGAAAATTCAGTGGGAAATAATATTTAAATACAATTTAACTTTATATATTTTAAGGAGTCGTGTTAAAATATTGTAGTAAAATGAAAATTATTTATTGAATAAAAATTTTATTATAATATTATGAGCGAGTTTTCATAAGCATTATTAAAATGAAATTTCGGAGTTAAAGATTATGCCTGATATTAGTAATTTATCAGTTGAAGAGTTAAAGAAGCTTCAAGTAGAAGCTGAAGCACTGATTGCATCTAAAAAAGATCAAGCGATTGAAGATGCGTACAACCGTATTGTTGAAATTGCAGAAAATTTAGATTTAAGCGTTGAACAAATTCTTGAATTTGGTTTAAGCAAACGTAAAAAATCAACGCGTAAAGCGGTTGAGCCACGTTACCGTAGCAAAACCAATGCAGATGACACGTGGACTGGTCGTGGTAAACAACCACGTTGGTTAGTGGCTGAGTTAGAAAAAGGCGCGAAACTAGAAGACTTCTTAATTTAAGAACAATTCATGAAATCGTCATATCCTGAGTTCAGGATAATTAAACCAGGCAAATGCCTGGTTTTTTTATCTCTTTGAATTGGCTATGCAGAAAAAGTATGCATAATGTGTCTATAAAGAAAAATGTTTAAATGATGGAAAAAAATTGATGGATCGGTTGTGGTGGGATGATCAATAAAACTAATAATATTCGGTGGCTCATTTTTGCTGCGATCAGTTTTTTAATTTTCGTTATGCTGCAAGTGCCAGCAGCGTGGCTCATTACAAAGTTTTATAAAAATAACCAAATGCTACATAACGTCAGTGGCAATATTTGGCATGGGCAAGCAGATTGGACACGAGGAAATTTGAAAGGCTCGTTAAACTGGAACACACGCCCGTGGGATTTGATTTTATTACGCTTGGGTGCAAATGTTGAACTTCATAGTGGCAATACCAAACTACAAGGTGTGATGGGGTATGGTTTTGGTAAAAGTATTAGTATTAAAAACTTAGAGGGTCAAATTGCTCCTGAAACCTTAAAAAGTTTTGCCGATTGGCAATGGCCAATGAATGCCATTCAATTAAAAGATGTGCAGTTTAAATATAAGCCACAACAGGGATTTAGTCGTTCATCAGGCGAGATACAGTGGGCAGGTGGGGATTTATCATTTAGCTTTGCACAGCGTCAAGAGTCAATGAATGTGCCTGCCATGTTGGCTCAATTAAAAGATGATAATGGCAAATTGTCGATTGATGTTCGAGATCAACGCGAACAAAAGATGATGAATTTATCACTTGAGCCAGACCTCATGTTGGATGTGCAATTAACCCAGCGCTTTTTGATGAATGTTGCTTCCTATGAAGGTAAGGCAGGATTAGATACGTATGTGATTAGTTCGCGTCAACCTCTATTGAGTGGGGTGAACTGATGGCTGACTATTTCGAAAAAATCCGCGAGATCAATTGGAAGCAAACAGATCGACTTGCACCTGTGGTCTTGGTTTTAATAATTTTGTACTTGTGCTGGAAGTTAGCCGCTTTATTTTGGTTATTGATTGCACCGCCACAAGCCATGCAGTTAGACCGAGTTGAATTGGGTTCACAGCAAACGCAAGTTCCTAATATTAGCTCTTTTGCCTTGTTTCAGGAAAACCGCAGTTCAGCAGCTGACGCGCAGTTAAATATGGTGTTACAAGGTGTGGTGGTTGGACAGCCAAGTCGCTACTCGTCGGCAGTGATTAAGGTCAATGAGAGTTCAGATCGCTACTTGGTTGGAGAAACCATTCAAGGTTCATCCTACCAATTGGCTGAAGTTTATTGGGATAAGGTGATTTTAACGCAGGGTAATGGTGCACGGCGTGAATTAGCGTTCCAAGGTATTGAAAACGGATTAGATCAACCGATTGTCCCTACAGCCAATGCAACATCAGGCGGATCTTTGCAAAATAACAGCATGCAAAATGCAGCTAATCCTGCAAATTCAGGGCAAGGCACGACGCAGTCCGCGATTGGTCAGGCCGTACAACGCATGACAGAAAATCGTGAGCAATATCTGCAGGAAATGGGGGTGAATCCATCAGGTAATGGTGGGTTTGAGATTTCAAATCGAACACCTGCTGCCTTGAGAAATAAATTGGGTTTGCAACCGGGTGACCGCATCATGTCTTTAAATGGGCAGGCAGTCGGTGCAGGACAATCTGAGGCGCAATTATTAGAACAAGCCCGCCGTGAAGGGCAGGTGAAACTTGAAGTCAAACGTGGTGATCAAGTGATGACCATACAACAGGATTTTTAGTGATGTTTCATCACTTTATAGGGTTAGGAAACACAGGCGTATATGGCTTTATTTAATAATAACCGTTCAACTTTAGCTGCCTATGCCATGGTGCCCTTGGTTGCTATGGTCAGCACAGCAAGTTATGCACAAACATGGAAAATCAATTTACGTGATGCAGATCTTACGGCATTCATTAATGAAGTCGCAGATATCACGGGGAAAAATTTTGCAGTTGACCCACGGGTACGAGGAAATGTAACGGTTATTTCCAATAAGCCTTTAAATAAAAATGAAGTCTATGACCTGTTTCTCGGTGTATTGAATGTCAATGGCGTGGTGGCGATTCCATCGGGCAACACCATTAAACTGGTTCCAGACAGTAATGTAAAAAGCTCGGGCATTCCTTATGATGCGCGCCACCGTGCGTCTGGAGACCAAATTGTCACCCGAGTAATTTGGCTTGATAACACCAATGCCAACGACTTAATTCCAGCCCTACGTCCATTGATGCCGCAATTTGCACATTTGTCAGCAGTGGCGGGGACCAATGCGCTGATCGTCTCAGACCGTGCTAGTAATATTTACCAGCTCGAAACGATTATTCGTAATTTAGATGGAACGGGTCAAAATGATATCGAAGCCGTGACGCTGCAATCGAGTCAGGCCGAAGAAATGATTGGGCTGTTAGAGTCGATGAGTTCGACCGGCGCATCAAAAGACCCGAAAGGTTCACGAATTCGTATTATTGCGGACAATCGAACCAATCGTATTATCATTAAAGGTGATACAGCGACACGTAAGCGTATTCGTAAGATTATTGAGACCTTAGATGTGCCTGCTGCAGATCGATTGGGTGGATTGAAAGTTTTTCGTCTAAAGTATGCAAGTGCCAAAAACTTGTCAGAAATCTTACAAGGCTTGGTCACAGGGCAGGCCGTTTCGAGTACAAATTCATCGAATAGCTCAAATAGCAGCACGATGAACAGTTTAATGAATGATAGTAACAGTTCGAATTCACAGTCATTCAGTTCACAAAATAACACCAGTTCAGGTATTAACCTCAACAGTAATAACTCTTCCAATAATACGCAAAACGGTATCTCAAGCTTTAATGCCAATGGCGTGAGTATTATTGCTGATGCCACACAAAATGCACTGATTGTGAAAGCAGATCCGCAGCTCATGCGTGAAATTGAATCTGCGATTCAGCAGCTCGATATTCGTCGTCAGCAAGTGCTGATCGAAGCGGCGATTATTGAAGTTGAAGGCACGGATACCGATCAGCTCGGTGTGCAATGGGCGTTGGGTGATATCAGTAGTGGTATCGGCTTAATTAACTTTGATAACTTTGGTTCTAGTTTAAAAAATATTGCCGCAGGTTATTTAACTGGTGGTGCTGCGGGTGCGGGTAGCGCGGTGAGTGCGGGTACTTCTGTAGTTCTTGGTGATTATCGTGAAGGCAGTGATGGTTCGCGCAAACTCTATGGTGCGATGATTCAGGCCTTAAAAGAAAAGACCAAATCCAATTTATTATCTACACCGTCGATAGTGACGATGGACAACGAAGAAGCCTATATTGTGGTGGGTGAAAACGTTCCATTTGTGACAGGTTCGGTCACCACCAATGGTGGTACAGCCAATCCGTATACATCGATTGAGCGTAAAGATGTCGGTGTTACTTTGAAAGTTGTGCCGCATATTGGTGATGGCGGCTCGGTGCGTTTAGAGGTCGAGCAAGAAGTTTCTGATGTAAAAGACAATAAAGGTCAAGCGTCGGACTTAGTTACGACTAAACGTGCGATTAAAACCTCGATCTTGGCAGAGCATGGTCAAACGATTGTGTTGGGTGGTTTGATCTCGGACAATACATTGCATGGGCGTCAATCCGTTCCGGGGCTCGGGGCTATTCCTGTACTGGGCAAACTTTTTAGCTCGGAAGGAAAATCCAACAGTAAACGCAATTTGCTGATCTTTATTCATCCGACCATTGTTGGAAATTCTGCTGATGTGAAGAAAATGTCTCAGCAACGTTACAGTCAGCTCTATAGTCTGCAACTGGCACTGGATAATGACGGTAATTTTGCGAAATTACCTGAAAATGTGGACGATGTGTATCAGCAGCGCATACCTGTTTCAAAAGGTACAGCACCAGCCCCTGTGTATAAGACGGTACCTACAGCACCACAAACCACACAGCCAGCGGCAGTGGTCTCCACGCCAGTCGCCATTGAACCTGCAGTGAAGCGCCAAACCATTACTGTACCAAATGGCAAAGTGGCGGAAACTCCTTAGGTTAGACAGTAGGGTGGTTTAGCTTTGAAACCACTGCATGCTATGATGAAAAAAACGAGCAATAGAGAATTAACTTCATGACTTGGAAAATTCAAGCAATTTCTGGTGATTTAACAGGACAAGAAATTAGTATTGAGCGAGATATGTTGGTGGGTCGTCATCAACAAGCAGATATTGTTTTACAAGAATCTGATGTATCGCGTAAACATGCTGCCTTTGTACTGAAAGATCAGGCACTCTGGTTGCAAGATCTCAATTCATCCAATGGGACGTTTATTAATGATGTCCGTTTGACTGGTGAATCACTTTTAAAAGAAGGTGATATTGTACAGTTTGCCAGTGTGAAGTTTAGTTTATTGGCTCCAGCTAAAGCTGTTCAGATCCCAGCGGATATTGAACAAAGCGTTGAAGCGTTGCAAACAGAAGAAATTACACCTGTTCAGCAGCCGTCTGAAGCTGTTGCGGTTTCTGAAACTGAGACACAAGAGCCTATCGTTAAAACCGCAGCACAACAAATGAATGATCAAGGTATGCCAGAGTTGAAAGAGCGAGATGGCTCGGTTCAATTGACTCGTGATGGTATGCCGACCAATGTGGGTGTGCCTAAACCTGCGCCAATCCCTGAGGGAATTGACATTACTGCTGCTCCGAAAAATGAGGCATGTGATGTAGAAATTCCAGCGACATGTGTAGAGCAAGAGCGTGAAGCGCAAAAAAATGCCTCTGTGGGCTTAATCTCAGTCATTGTTTTAATCATTCTTGCAATTATTGCATGGGTGTTGTTTAAATAAACCGAGACATTCCTCAAAAGGCATGCATGGGCATGCCTTTTTTATGGGGAAAATTTACAAAAAAATAGAGGGACATTATGTTTGAAATTCGTTTAGCAGAACGCCAAATGATTTTATTTGATCTGGATGGAACGCTAGTCGATTCAGCATCTGACTTACATCATGCGATGAATATGAGTCTAAATGCGTTGCAATTACCGTTGGTCACAGAAGCGCAGGTGCGAAACTGGATTGGGAAAGGAACTTCATTGTTTTGTCATAGCGTACTTGAATACTTGACCGGAAAGGTTGATGCCGCACAGCACCACCTTTTACTGGAAACTTTTCTAAAGATTTACAATGCCGATCCTTGTGTTTTGACGCAGCCCTTTGACGGCATTCTAGCGTTCTTGGATTGGGCAAAAGCAGAAGAGAAAATTCTGATTTGTGTGACCAATAAACCAGAGCAACCGGCACGCAGTATTGTACAGGCACTAGGTATGCATGAATACTTTGATGATGTGATTGGCGGAGATCGTTTTGAAGAGCGTAAACCACATCCCAAGCAGCTAGAGTATTGTGCGGAGCATTATGCCTTGCCGAAACAGCAAATTTTGATGGTGGGTGATTCTGTCAATGATGTAGAGGCAGCACGTCGTGCGGGTATTGATTGTATTGTGGTCAGCTATGGCTATAATCATGGTGAAAATATTCGAAATTGTCAGCCGCAGCACGTGGTTGATAACTTAAAAGAATTATTGGGTTGAAATAAGTAGGGTTAAGGAAGTGAAAATGAGCAAGTGTGTAGTATTTCGATGGCGTCACTCAATCAGCATGAGAAGAAATTAACTGAAATTGACCACGCGAAATATAGAGAAACCCAAATGACTACACAAACTCAATTTGAACAACTGAAAACTGCTGGATATAACTTGATTCCAGTATATCGTCAGCGCTTGGCAGATACAGAAACTCCACTTTCTGTCTTTGCGCGATTAAAACAACATAAACAAGCCTATTTATTTGAATCTGTAGAGGGTGGCGAAAACTGGGCGCGTTACTCCATTATTGGCTTGGGCGAGTCCACCGTATTTTCGTGTAATGAAGGGCAGTTGACCGTTCAACATGCTGATGGCTCGGTTGAAAAACAACAATGTGCTGACCCATTTCAATACATTCGTGACTTCCAAGCACAATATAAAGTGCCTACACAGCAAGATTTGCCAGCGTTGCCGAGCTTTACCGGTGGATTGGTTGGATACTTTGGTTATGACGCTGTACGTTATATCGAACCAAAGCTCAATAACGTTCCAGAAGCTGACCCAGTCGGGATTCCTGATATTTGGATGATGCTGTCTAAAACCGTCATCGTCTTTGATAACCTCAAAGATACTTTATTCTTAATTGTACATGCCGATGTAAATGATGCTGAGGCCTATACCCAAGCGCAGCAACAATTGGATGAGCTAGAAGAACTTTTGGCAACCCCAATTGCACTCAAAGCAAATAAGCATACTGCACCACAGTTTGAATCCATCACTGGACATGACAACTTTATTGACTCTATTGCAAAAGTAAAAGAGTACATTAAAGCCGGTGATGTGATGCAGGTTGTGCCGGGCCATCGTATGGTATCCGATTTTGATGGTGAGCCTTTGCAGGTCTATCGTGCACTACGTCACCTCAATCCATCGCCATATTTGTTCTTGGTGCAAGGGCAGACACTAGAAAATGACATTCCTTTTCATATTGTTGGTTCATCACCTGAAATTTTGTCTCGTTTAGAAAATGGTGTGGCAACAGTTCGTCCTTTGGCGGGAACGCGACCACGGGGTAAAACAAAAGAAGAAGATTTAGCGCTAGAAAAAGATTTGCTATCTGATGAAAAAGAAATTGCAGAGCATTTGATGTTGATCGATTTGGGGCGAAATGATGTTGGACGCGTTTCTAAAATCGGTAAAGTTCACGTGACTGATCAAATGGTGATCGAACGTTATTCGCATGTCATGCACATTGTGTCAAATGTGCAAGGTGAAGTACGTGATGATATCGATGCTTTGGATGTTTTTAAGGCAACATTCCCTGCGGGTACGCTTTCAGGCGCACCAAAAATCCGTGCTATGGAAATTATTGACGAAGTTGAACCAGTAAAACGTGGAATTTTTGGGGGTGCTGTTGGTTATTTAGGCTGGCATGGCGAAATGGACATGTCGATTGCGATTCGTACCTGTGTAATTCGTGAAAATAAGGTCTATGTTCAAGCTGGAGCAGGGGTGGTGTATGACTCTAATCCTGAATCAGAGTGGAATGAAACCCAAATAAAAGCTCGCGCAGTGATCAAAGCGGTTGAATTATCATCAAATGGATTGATTTTATGAGTTTTTCACGTTTTTTTTAGAAAAAACACTTGCAAGGATTTCAAGATTTGCTAAACTGCACACCGTTCCGATACGAAACGTACGAAACACTAAGAAACGCCGGCATAGCTCAGTTGGTAGAGCAACTGACTTGTAATCAGTAGGTCCACAGTTCGAATCCGTGTGCCGGCACCATCTTAGAAAGTTTGAGAGTGAGTAGAGAGAACAACACTGAAGTAAGTGTAAAATGGTGAGGTTCCCGAGCGGTCAAAGGGGGCGGACTGTAACTCCGCTACGAAAGTTTCGAAGGTTCGAATCCTTCCCTCACCACCAATTTTAAGACTTCAATAAGTGGTTTGTACCAACATCGTGCGGGAGTAGCTCAGTTGGTAGAGCGGTAGCCTTCCAAGCTACATGTCGCGAGTTCGACCCTCGTCTCCCGCTCCATATCTATTGAAGTGCTTATATTTGCTCTTATAGCTCAGTGGTAGAGCACTCCCTTGGTAAGGGAGAGGTCTCGAGTTCAAATCTCGATAAGAGCTCCAGATTTTACAGTTTAGCAACTTTAAATGTTGCGCAAGATTCCAGAAGCAGGCTTTTTAGTCTGCTTTTCAAGTATTGGGTGTTTATTTTTTTAGGCGATATGTCGGAGCTGGGTTTTACTCAGAATTGTGTTCGACGTAAACGAGGAAGAAAAGCATGGCTAAGGCTAAGTTTGAACGTAATAAGCCACACGTTAACGTGGGCACAATCGGTCACGTTGACCATGGTAAAACGACTTTAACAGCTGCGATTGCAACTGTATGTGCAAAAAAATTCGGTGGTGAAGCGAAAGATTACGCTGCAATCGACTCTGCACCAGAAGAAAAAGCACGTGGTATTACAATTAATACTTCACACGTAGAATACGATTCTCCAA
>NZ_VPEK01000148.1:0-1283 GCF_013417145.1 Acinetobacter sp. YH16044 | reverse complement strand
AGAGGTGGTTCCACTTGTTTGAACAACTAAAAGCGTATTTATAAGTGATATTCCGCTCTAGTTAAGCCACCTTGTTTTGTTGGGGTAGCTGATCATAGTAAAACTCATTTGGTGTCATTTTGTCTAGACTCGAATGAGGTCGTTTCAGATTATAAAACTCAAAATATGCACTCAATTGCTTTTTCGCATCTGTGACACTGCTATAAGCTTTGAGATACACCTCTTCATATTTAACGCTCCGCCATAATCGTTCAACCATCACATTATCTACCCATCGACCTTTACCATCCATACTGATTTGAATGCCATTTGATTTCAATACATCAATAAATGCATCACTGGTGAACTGACTGCCTTGGTCTGTATTCAATATTTCAGGTGATCCATATTTTTCAATCGCTTCATTTAAAGCCGAAATACAAAAATCCACCTCCATACTAATCGATACCCTATGCGCAAGTACCTTGCGGCTATGCCAATCAATCACAGCACATAAATAAACAAAGCCTTTTGCCATAGGGATATACGTTATATCCGTAGACCACACTTGATTACTGCGCTGAATAGCCAATCCTTTGAGCAGATATGGATATTTACGGTGAGCTTGATTAGCCTGGCTTAAATTTGGTTTGCAATATAACGCCTGAATACCCATTTTCTTCATTAAAGTACGTGTATGACGTCGTCCTATATGATGCCCTTGACGATTCAACAAATCACGCATCATACGACTGCCTGCAAAAGGATATTGCATATGTAATTCATCAATACATCGCATCAGCTTCAGATCTGATGAGCTAACAGGTTTTGGGCGATAATAATAACAACCACGAGAGACTTTCAGTAACTTAGCTTGTTTAGATACTGAAATCTGAAGTGAGTGATCGATTAACTTTTGTGGTTGAAGCGGCCCAGTTTCTTCAACACACCTTCTAAAAAATCAATTTCTAATGCCTGCTCACCGATTTTTGCATGTAACTTTTTAAGATCAATGGGAGGTTCTGATGGAGCTTTTGATTGATCGAAAGCTTGTGAGGAAGCTGAGATCAATTGATTTTTCCAGTCAATAATTTGGTTTTGATGAACATCAAACTCAGAACTCAATTCAGCAAGTGTTTTTTCTGCTTTGATCGCAGCAAGTGCTACCTTAGCCTTAAAGTCGTTTGAATGATTTCTTCTTGGTCTACGTGCCATAAAATACTCCATATATTGATGTTTATAACATCATTTGAGGAGCAGAGTATCACTTATAGGAGTTGTTCAAATTTCCGGATCCATCTCTA
>NZ_VPEK01000147.1:0-1286 GCF_013417145.1 Acinetobacter sp. YH16044 | reverse complement strand
TCCACTCTTCCATAGAGATATCTTTGATAGTTGTTTCAATCGTAGCGGCAAAAACATCAATAGTATTTCTATACATATCTTGTTCAGCAGAATCTTGAGATTCATAAGCTGATTTTACTAAAGGTCTTAAAACTTCCTTGACCTTATCTTTATCAAACGTTGACACTATTAAAACTCCTAAAATAATTGTGGACCTGGCTCTCCTTCCGAGTTAAACTTATGACTTGTTCTGTAATAACCTTAACGCACCTATGAACATACTTACTTCCTTTGATGATTGCTTCTCGGCAGAAACAATTGCTGATGCCTTATCAGTTTCTAAAAGGAATATTGAATCATGGGCGAAGAATGGAAAACTTGTTCCGATTCTAGATCCTGCAACCCACAAAAAACCATATAAAAAAGAACAGTTAATTCAATTTCCCGAATTCTCTGCAATGTTTAATAGCTCATGGCAAGAACAAGAAAAAACAACTCCAATTAGAGAGTTTTCTCTTGTCGAGTTATTTGCAGGAGCAGGCGGATTAGCTTTAGGTTTAGAAAAAGCTGGCTTCAAATCAATTTTATTAAATGAGAAAGATAAATTTGCATGTCAGACTTTACGATTTAATAGACCTGAATGGAACGTAATTGAAGATGATATTGCTAATGTTGATTTTCGTCATTTACAAGGAAAAGTTGACTTATTAACAGGAGGATTCCCATGCCAACCTTTTTCGTATGCTGGTAAACAGTTAGGTTTTGAAGATATCCGAGGAACTTTAGTTTTTGAGATGGCTAGAGCTATCAAAGAAATTCAACCTAAAGTTTTCTTAGCAGAAAATGTAAAGGGATTAGCGGAAAATGATGGTGGAAAAACATTAGAAACCATTATTTCTATTCTAGAAGAAATAGGTTATGAGATTGTTGAGAAAGATATTTATAAAGCATTATTTTATAAAACACCTCAAAAGCGTGAACGTCTTATAATTATTGGTGTTCGAAAAGATCTAGTTGGCCAAGCTAATTTTGAGAAACCGTCTCCCTATCATCGCATTCTAAATCTGCGTGATGCTTTCAAAGCTGGTGAATTATATGAAGATGATGTTCCTGAATCTATAAGTCAAAAATACCCTCAAAGAAAGGCCGAAATTATGTCGCATGTTCCTGAAGGTGGATACTGGAGAGATCTACCTCTAGAACTACAAATTGAATATATGAAAGGCAGTTTTCACTTAGGTGGTGGAAAAACAGGTATGGCTAGACGATTATCATGGGATGAACCAAGTCTAACATTGACTTGTGCG
>NZ_VPEK01000146.1:0-1308 GCF_013417145.1 Acinetobacter sp. YH16044 | reverse complement strand
GAACTTGCGTTATAAAATAATTAGGTACATAGTGATACTTTAGACAACCTTATCTTAGCATATTGTTAATGGCGGTGATAATCATTTTTTCAAGTACATAAATTAAAATTAATTCACTAAATTGATATAAACGCAAAAGCGCTAATAACTTGAATTAGGCTCACTGTTACACCCCTAACCAACGAATTACAGTCATCCTTGCTACATTCAATTGTTTAGCAATCTGAGTGTTATTCATACCTTGCTCATGTAGCTGCTTCGCTTGAAATAAGCATGACAATAAAAATTTATCACTTTCCGAAGTCGGTTTTTTCTCTCAGGGTTGTAAATATTCTGTCGGCTGTACCTTTGCTCACGCCTTTAGGATCTCGCAGGATATTCGCTAACCATGATTGAAATGCAAGATAGTCTTTTGTACCTGCTAAATCTGAAATGGAGTGCTCTTTGGATAATATGATGCTGTATTTACTGATCTGAGCTTCTGTTAAATTGCAAAACATGTCGATAGTATTTTGATCTTTGGACGTAACTTCTCTTTGTTTTTTGGGTTGTTGCTTTTGCTCAATTTTAAATTGAACGGCACTAATAGCCCTGCCTTGCTTAAATTGTTCGTAACTGACTGTAAGATCGCTATGTTGGTTAATTTCACCCAAAGCCTTGTCTAGTACGTTAATTTTGAAGTTGCTCATAGTGCTGTATTCATTTACACCTAAGCCAAGTTTACTTCTCAAGTCTTCAATTTCGTACTTTTCGGTTTTTCCTGTACTAAGCCATTTAACGATCAGCTCATATAACCTTGTGCTGTATTTACTTTTGAAACTACTGACCTGCTCAAGGTGGTACTTTGTAAACTGTTCTTCTAGTCTACTGATCAAGCTAATCACTTCTTCACTGAAATACAAAACCACCATACCATTGTTATCAACGTAAGTTACTTTATTCACCCAGTTGGCAGTTGTATAAGCTGGTTGTCCCTTATACCGATCAAGGTAGCTAAACTCTCTGCGCTTCAATGTACGTGCTGCCTCTTTAATAGCACCGTAAATATTATTACTGTCTGCTTTAAATTGTTGCACGTAGTTGCTGACTAAAACTTCAATGGCAGTATTTGGTGTTAGCTTGCTTACTTCCCTAGCTTCTACTATCGCCAATAGCATGATTCGCTGTTCTACCAAGCTCAAATTGAAACTTGCATCAATAAGAGCATTGTCTTTGACTACTAATTTGTTTGAGTTATTCATTTTTTTGGTGAAGTTATTTAACTAGCTAGGTTACAGCCTGTCTAATTTCCTTAGTCAACCTATAAAC
>NZ_VPEK01000145.1:0-1323 GCF_013417145.1 Acinetobacter sp. YH16044 | reverse complement strand
CGAGTTCACTAGGGTCTTGAATCTTTGGTTTGGGTGCTTCCAGTAGACGTTGCATCGTCTCAATTTGATTTTGATAAAAGGATTCACGCTCTTTTGCATCATCAAGCTGATTTTTCAGCATGTCTATCTGTTGCCTAAGTAGTAAAACTTCTGCCGAATTTGGACTGTCTATTTTTACAGATTCTTTTACATCTAGTTTTTTTGAAGGTTCGCCAAAAACACGGATAGCTTCAGCCAGATCAATTTTATTATCAGAATTTTTACTTAAAATACCTTTCCTTATATTGTTGTAAATGGTTTGTCTATTGATATTGTAAAGCTTAGAAAGCTCAAGAACTGTAAGGCTTTTCATGTGTAAATCTCTGCCTAATCTTGTAAAAAATTAGTGTCTATTAGACTGTCTAATAGACAAATCAGCAAGTCTATCTTCTATGCAGCTTTAAAGCCTACTTTTTGGAGATAAGGATAGAGTTCTTTAAACTTTTCTGGGTTTTGAAGCATTTCTGCAATGCGTACAGCGAATTGCGGATAGCTTTCTGTACCATGAGAATATTTTCCCATTTCAGGAAGTTCTGACAATTTATGGGAAAACAGATGGCGTTGAGCATCTGTCATTTTTGAGAAAATATCTATAGTGTCTGGGTCACGCTTATTTTTTATTGGCAGATTACTCATTTTTTTCTGTTTGAAAGTGAATGAAAAACCTGAAATAGAACGCCCTTTTTTATGTTGCTCATATTTAGCTGTTATATCTGTTAACTCATTTACCTGCTTAAGAGCAAAATCTAAAACATATGTTTTAAAGTTACTCATTGTTTTGTATTGATGAGGTTTGACACCAAGTTGTTGTCTAAAGATAGATAGATCAAAAAGTGGCGTTTTTCCGGCAGATCTCCATTGAATTAATAGCTCGTATAGCCGAATAGCATATGAGCTACTTAACCTAGAAACCTGCTGCAATTCATATTTAGTGAAGTTTTCTTCAAGTCGAGTTATGAGTGGAACAATGTCTTGGGTGAATCGTAGGAAAATAATTCCTGATTGAGATTCATACCCAATTTTGTCGACCCAACGACAATGAAAGCTACGATCCTTACCCGTCTTAGGATTAATGTCATGGTATGTGACATAGCGATCAAATAAGCTTTTAGATGCCTCCCTGAGTACGGTATAAGCGGTATGTTTCTCGACATTAAAAGTATTTATATAACTACTTGCATGTACTTCTAAAAGACTATTTTCAGTTATCCCATGTCCAGTTTCTCGAGCTTCAGCAATGGCTAATAGGATCAGTCTTTGTTCAACTGTATCTAAGGTATAACT
>NZ_VPEK01000144.1:0-1329 GCF_013417145.1 Acinetobacter sp. YH16044 | reverse complement strand
AAATAAAATTCAGTTTTATGATAACTTTACTGTTAAAAGAAGTCTAGACAACCTTGTTTTATGCTTGGATATAAGGCTTATTTTAAAATAATAGTAGTGAAGATTTTCTAAAATTAACATAATACACCTTATACGAAATAAAAATGGGAGCCTTAAGCTCCCATTTTTTAAGTAATTTTTTCAAATAAGGCTTGGGTGAGCATCTAAAATTCGAATCAATGTAGCTGCTGGTCCAGTTGGATAGCGTTTTCTAATAAAAGATCTAAATACGTATCTTTCATCAATTGAGATTCATTGTTATTCAATATATTGTAGGTTGAAAGTATCAAATGTGAAAGTTGAGGATCAGAACGTAGGGTTGATTCGATAGCAAGTTCGATAGGCTCATTAAATATTCCTTCATAGCTTTTTTTTAACCATGCTGGATCTAAATGCATCATTTTATAAGTGAAGCCGAGAGGATCTGGTGCATTACCATCATGAACTTCTTCAGGTTCAAGCATGAAAGTTTGACCTTGATAGCTATCAATAATTTTTTTTCTACAATTGAATTGTTGATGTCCTAACTCTGTTACCCCTATAAGATAACTTGAGTGTAGATGAGGATCGTATGCAAAGCCTTTGAAGTGGGCATGAATTAGTTCTATACCTGTAGACTTATCCTGTGTGACATTGACCCAATTGCTCATATTTACTTAATTAGTCCTAATGGATTTAGCTTATCAAAAATTATCTAATGAAGAAATTCTAAAATTAACATAATACACCTTATACAAAATGCCCTTGTAAGCCCTTAATCAAGGGCATTTTTAGTCTCTACTTAACATAAAATTTTGGTGGTGCTTCAAAAAGTATGCTGCCTTTAAATGAAGCCATTATTGATGTAAAAGAAAAGAAGGCTAAATCAAAAGCTTTAAAATGGTTTTCAAGCTTTTTTGAAAAATTACAGCTTCTTCTGAAGCTACGCCTAATTCTATGCCTTATTTTGCAATTATTGCCTTCAATACCTACAGTAAAAAATTTACCAATACTTTGCTTACCATTTTTAAAAGCAGTGATGAAACTGTCCCAATGATCACTTGCAATTCGGGTGTAGTGAATATCTAATTGTTTAAGCTTTGTCTTCAATTGTTAGACTGTAGCTAAATCTCGTTTACCCCAAACATAAGCAACAATTTCACCTGTTTCTCGATGATAGGCGTAAATAAGCCATTGTTTATTCTTTTTATTTCCAACAAAATTCCAGAACTCATCTACTTCGAGAGATTCATAATGACTTTGCTGAGGCTGAATTTCATAGGTTGATTCAGTTAAAGTACGTAAAACTTT
>NZ_VPEK01000143.1:0-1347 GCF_013417145.1 Acinetobacter sp. YH16044 | reverse complement strand
GACGGCCTGTAAACATGATATGTGCGTGATAGTTTCGTTCATCACTTCCGCTTTGGGTGTGTGGGGCATGAATGGCGGCATCTACGATAACACTATGTCGTTTGACCAGTTCTTCGCATAGTTCATTGAGTAGGGCTTGTCGTTGTTCAGCATTCAGTTCATGCGGAAAAGCAATTTCAAATTCTCGAGCGAGGTTAGCGTCTTTTCTACGTTCAACTTTCTCAACAGCATTCCAAAGTTGATTGCGGTCTAATAATTCAGATTTTGTATTTTTAGGGGCATAAATTTTTGTAAATTCGACACCTGTTTTTCGGGTGTAATCCTGTTCTTTGCCTTGTCTTTCATCTATCAATTTTTCACCTGAACGATAAGCCGCACATGCAACGGCTGAACGCCCTGCACTTCGACTGATTGTCTTCACTGAAAAATGATAAATTGCCATTTTGCCTTTGCTCTTAAATTCGATTTCGAATTTCACCAATCTGCATGGATTGGTCTGGGGTTGTAGGGGATTACCCCCTGCCGTACTTCCATTGAAAAAATCAAAGATTTTTATCAATGGTAAAGTGCGCCCTTAAAAATCACAAATCACAAATAGCCTAAGGAACACAAAAATCAGGATGCACCCTAGTCCAATCCTGTTTAGTCATATTAAATCGTTTTGGAACACTGAAATCATGTGCCAAAGCCTGTATACATGTTTCATCATCCCCGAACCATTGACGGAAGAACCCCAACCAACGCCCGAATTGATGGCGAAATATATCCACCCCTTTTTCTATACTTATTTTCAATGATCTTTTTACATATTCTATTTTTGATTGAACCTGATCATCGTATTTAAACAGGTCTTTAAAACACGGATACAGATTAATGAAGTAATCAGAGGGATTTATAATCGCATCAAAAGGGATAATTGTATGTTTTGCTTTTAACTCAACCTCAACCCTTAACCAGTCGCTATTTTTATCCCCTAATTGCTTTCCTTTTTCATAAGCCCTAAGCATTTTATCTGAAGTACGGCAACCGATCTGCAAAGTACGCCCTAGCTTATCTCTATCTAAATATTTCCAATCACCGAACCAAGTTACACGTGCAGGCTTTCCAAAATAGTAAAATTCCCCGTTCGTTTCTCTTTCATTCAGATCATCAATATCTAAATAAGTACCATCGTAGTCATCATGTGCTAAATCCAGTCTTGTAATTTTTGCGCCTTGCGCCTTATTTAAGAATTGATATAACTTTTCTTGCCAGCCGTAGTCACCCATCATCGCCATGTGGTAGCAGTCATATTGCATCTTCAAAGTAGAGTGTTGTACAGCTTCAAGCATTTCCTGAGCTTGGGCA
>NZ_VPEK01000142.1:0-1357 GCF_013417145.1 Acinetobacter sp. YH16044 | reverse complement strand
CAGGTCTAAAATTTAAAAAACAGATAAATATCAGTGCAATAAACTCATTTTTCTAATTTCGCATAACGCGTATTATGTTAATTTTAGGAAAGCTCACTAATCATCAAATTAAAAATATAAGAGAGACTTATGGACTCATATCTTAATTCAGGGGCTGGTTTTCCTGCTGGAACACGTATAAATACAGACAAAGGTTTAATCGCCATTCAGAACATTAAAGTCGGAGATTTAGTACTGTCAAAGCCAAAAAATGGTGACGGAGAGTTATGCTATAAACCTGTTATAAGAATATCTACTTGTGAGAATAGTGAGATTTGGGAGCTAACCTATTTCCAAATTAAAGCAAATACAGATTTATCAAAATTAAATAAAAGCAAATTATTGCAACTTTCTCGCAAAGGAAAAATGGTCAGTAATATGCTGAGGTCTAATCAGACATTCTGGGTTAAGAATATTGGATGGACGCGCTTGGATGAGTTGAAGAACGGTCAAGCTATAGAAACATCTGATCAAGAAATCATTGGTCTTGTTTTTATGGTGAATCCATTACGAAAAACAAGTATGGAAAATGTGGCTGGAAGTTACCATCCTAGCAATATATTTAATGCGGATAAAAAAGGTTTTGATATTGAAAATGTTGAATATTTTACTTTTATCAAATATGGCTTAGAAGGACCTATCGAATGTATAGGTGATGATAATGTACCTAGTCCAATATGTGTTAATGGTGAAAGTGTTCACGTTCTCTCAGAGACATTCCGATTAAAAACTTACAGCTTTGACGTTGAGGATGATTATACTTGCTTTATTACGAAGCTAGGATTGTGGGTTAATAATACTGCCTATAAATAATATAAGAAATAAATTACTAATTTTCTTATTTAACATAATGGCTGTTATACGAATTGAATTTTTCTTCATCTAGGAATATAGTGTGATTAACAATGTTAATCACAGGAACTTAACATGGCTTCAAATGCACTAGTGACTACTCGCATCAATGAAAACATTAAGCATGAAGCAACGGAAGTTCTCGCAACAATGGGCTTAACTGTCTCAGATGCAGTCCGTTTATTATTGACCAAAGTAGCTAAAGAAAAGGCTTTACCTTTTGATATTTGGCAACCCAATGCTGAAACCATTGCAGCGATGGAAGAAGATCTAAGCAAAGCAAAGAGCTTCACTTCTGTAAAAGACTTAATGGCTGATCTAAATGCGGACGATTAAGTACACCTCTGCATTTAAGAAAGACTATAAACGTGAGAAAAAAGGTCAGCATCGAAATACAGTCGATGCTGAACTACAAACTGTTTTAGAGTTATTACAAGCCGATGAAACTTTGCCTGAAAAGTATCGT
>NZ_VPEK01000141.1:0-1366 GCF_013417145.1 Acinetobacter sp. YH16044 | reverse complement strand
AACAGTGGTCCAATTTTGTTGCACGGTTCTAATATTTTTCTTAATTTTTCTGTAGTGTTTAGACAAGAGCTATCAGAAATTACTACTGTTCTTGTGTCCGAAATTGATTGATTGAGTTTACTCTCCATACTTTTTAATACTGGAATCAATATTGGTAAATCTAACTCCATACGTTCTCGTGCAGCAGTAATATTGGCTAGTCCGTGATATGTATGTCTGAATAAGTCTTTCTTCATCTCAACTAAGTCATCATCTCCAACAAGCTCACTGTAATCTCCAGCCATAATTCGCTCACATGTTTTCATGAGTCTTTCAACTACTTCTGATATCACATCTTCAGTAGATTCTGACTTTCCAAATTGACTTTCATCTAAAAGGAAATCTGGTATTACTTGCTTCATTACACTTTGAGTGACTCGTTTAAATAAGTAAGGAGCACATACATCAACACTAATTTGATGGATTTTCCTAGTTCTTAACAAGTTACAAGTAACTTCAGAAAATATTAAATTACGTATTTCTGTATTTATAAAATCTAATAACTTACGATTAAGGGTCATTTGTAGATTCACTACAATATTTAAAATTTCCTGATATTCTTCATTTTTTAAACTTTTAAAAAATTCAACACTGTACCCATAGAAATCGACGAAACCAAAACCAACTCGATGATCAGGATTTGTTTGGCTTATTCTTGCTTGAATAGACTTCAAATCTTCATCTGTAAGTAACTTTAATCCATAGTCATCGAAAGCCTTCCTTATAATTTGATCAGCATCATCTATAGAAACTACAGTTTTAACATTAAAGAAATTTTTTAAAATTGTAGATTCAGCATAGATCCTATTTGTTAAATCAGTGCCATTAACTGCATCGACTTTGATGCTAGTAAGTATTTTTTTTACCTCTTCTAATGGAGGAGAGAATCTCTCCTTTCGAAAAGACTCATATTCTTCTACTATCTCACTAATATACTTAGCAATATTCCCGTTATTAATATCATCAAGAATACTAAGACTATAATTATGAATTAGATCATTTGCAGGTTCAGTAAAATCATTCGATACGTAAATCAAATACTTGAAATTATTAAGATTAGGAAGAATTGAAGAGTCCTTACTAGCATATAGTGCAAACTTAATCAGCTCTTTTAATAACTGAGGTTTGGTTAGCCTTCCCGTATATTTTTTACACTGAATTAATCCAGAAACACCATCTTTTCCATAAAGTACACAGTCTCGTCCTCTCTCTCCAACCCCCTGCATTAGTACAATATCTGTAAGGTCTTGATGTTTTTTTTTCTTAATTTCTTCCTTAACTAGTGAATAGCAGAGTATTTCAAACTCGCGATCTCCAAGATTATTAA
>NZ_VPEK01000140.1:0-1404 GCF_013417145.1 Acinetobacter sp. YH16044 | reverse complement strand
TTTCAAAGCATCGAGCGATAGTCATCCAAAAATTTCGGAATGGCTATCCAACTGATGCAGTTCTAAAATATCGTCACCAACAAGCCTATAGATCAAGACTAAATCAGGCTTCACATGACAATCACGACAATTTTTAAACTCTGCACCACCTTTCAAGGGATGATCTAAATACTTTTCAGGCAAAGGATTATTTGCGACTAAACAATCTAATACTTCTGCCCATTCAGCCGTAACCAGTTCTAAATAACGTCTTTTAATATCACGTTTAAAAGAACTGGTTACGATAATCTTACGTTTAGCCATGTGCTTCTTCCGACATAGCTTTAATCGCTTCTTCTACCGTTTCGTACTCGGTGTACTCGCCATTTTCAATCTCTTTTAAAGATTGAAGTAACTTGGCTGCTGCTTTAGGAGTTAAAGCAGGTTCTCGTGCATAGTCAAAAGATAAAGGAATCGCTTTAGTTTTAACGATTTGATTCAAGAACAGTTTGAATGCTTGAGGCATAGTCAAACCATAGTCTTCCAAAATTGGGGTGACTTGTTCTTTTAACTCTGCTTCTAAGCGCATATTGAAATTGACTGCGGACATGATTCCCTCACTCAAAAACCATTAAAGTAAAGATAATATAAGTCATATTCTTTACTTTTTCATTACTTTTGATGTAATAAATGGTTTCTGACAACTGAATTTCGTATAATCGCCATTATGTTAAATGTATAACTTTATAAAGTGTTAATTTTAAAGTCTTCCAATGTTTTGCCTTTTTCTTCTAATAAATTATGAACAAACTCAGGCTCTAATTTCAGCATCAGTTCAATAGCATCATGGATTTTCCAAAATTGTAATTCAGGATGATCTATTATTTGGATTAAATGGTTTTTAATTAAAGGAATATATTCATCGTATTTTTCATCATCAATTAACCAAAATAAGCGACTAACATCAAATGGTTCTGTATTAGATATTTCTATAATCTTTTGTATAGGATGAAATATTTTTATTCTAGCCTGTTCACCAAATCCTAGATCAGCTTGGAATGCCCAATAACGAACAAAAGCTCTAAGTACATGCTGAAGTGTATCATCATAACCATGTAAACGATGATCTATATAACCAACTAATTTATTTTCATTTAATAAATTTACTAATGCATCAAAACCAGAGGATTGTCCCCAATTAGTCAGAAGTTTTGCTGCCTCAAATACAATATTTTCATCAGAAGAATTTAATAAATTTATGACTTGTTCTATACGATCTTCAGGAATATCTTCTGGATCTAAATCTGTTGCATCACATGCGTAATCTGCATGAGTAGGAACGTCATGCAGTAATACAGAAATTTCTTTATTCATTAAGCCACTCATTAATAATTATCTTAAGATTTTCTAAAATTAACATAATAC
>NZ_VPEK01000139.1:0-1430 GCF_013417145.1 Acinetobacter sp. YH16044 | reverse complement strand
AGCGATATGTGTAGGAACCACACCTTGTTTACTGTAATTCGTAATCGAATTGGGTTTCATATCCAATAAGGCAGCAAATTCCTTAATTGAAAGCCCTGCTTTACCGATAAGACGTTGAAATTCAGTATATGGCATTTGATTAAATTTATAGAAATCGTGTTTTGAGCTTATAGCATAGGGTTATATTTACATAAAAACACATAAAATTATGTGGTAAACACATTATTTTATGTGTTATAAATAGTTTATCAACGAAACTATTTATCATCTCTATAGGAGACATACTATGTACTCATACCCTAATTCAAACGCTGAAAAGAAAATTGCCCTCATGATCATCAATGACTTTTTCATTCAAAAAGCACATGAACTCTGGATTTTTTTACAACTCGACCCGAGCTTTAACGACTATGAAGCAACAGTCATTTGGACTCGACGTTATCTAGAGGAACATCCAGAAGGTGAATACAGCGACATTCAAAAAGCCTTCCTTTCTTGTTTCCCAGAACACTTCTTCAACTTTGACTATTGAGTTATGAATCGTCTTTACTCTTTTGTGGCTTGAAACCCGCATAAACACTATAAAACCCTGGCAGGATACCGGGGTTTTTTATTGCAATATTCTACACACCTGGCAAATTGGCAATCATCATCATGATTATTCGGAATTTACCCTTCTTCTTGTTTAAGAAAATGGATATCTAAATCCAATCAATCACTGATAAGCCTGATATATCAGGCTTTTTATTACTAAAATTTAATAATTTTTAACTATTTTTTGCCTGCCTTACACTCTGATAAAGCTAAATAAATTTCTTTTATATACTCAGGAACGACTTCACCCTCATACTCAATCATTGCTAATTTATCAATGACCTTCAGAAATATTGGCCACCTGAAGTACAAAGTATCAAGATCCATATCAATCTGCTCAAATATTATAGATTTTTCGATCTTATTGATGATCCTCTTATTTCCTACAATGGCTTTTCTAACTTGATCTGGTGTCAAGGTATCAATATTAAGACCCAATTCTTTATAAGCAGCAATCACAGCGCCACCGAGCTGATACTTTCGATTGTTTTCAGCTTTACGCTTTTTCCCTGCATCTTTTTTCTGGATCTGACTCAAGTACAGCTCCAAATCAGCATATTGCAGTTTTTGAGCTTTGAAATTCAGATATCGGGTACACATCATCTTCAGAATATTCAGTTCAGCAACACCCAGTTGATTGTCCTGGTATGCATGAAACAACTCGATAAATTTAGCTTCATATTCAGTCTGTCTAGGATTTTTAGACAGCTCATCAAACAGCAGCTGAAGCTTCAGATGCTCTCTGTAAGGTTTTAATGCTTCTTTGACTAATATTTTCTGTGCTTCAGACAACATCTCAAAATTAAAGTCTTCAGCTTGTAAGGCATCAATGACCT
>NZ_VPEK01000013.1:0-85002 GCF_013417145.1 Acinetobacter sp. YH16044 | reverse complement strand
TAAAGCTCGTAGTATTCATGGATTTCTGAGTGGGATTTACGCATCGTTATGTGCATATCAACTTAATCATCAAAATAAACCAACAATTCAAATTATGGAATCATTGGCTTAAGCGGGATTCGGGTTAAATAGTGTTGTGCCAACGCAGCCAAACCAATCACCAAGAATACTAGGGCGCCAATTTTATGAATCAGTGAAATCGGTAGTTTTTCTGCTAGCTTGTTGCCAATAAATACCGCAGGCGCATTAACCAACATGATGCCTAGTGTCGTCCCCAAAGTCACCCAGCCAATACTGTCAAAGCGTGCAGCCAGTGCAACAGTGGCAATTTGGGTTTTATCTCCAATTTCAGCCAAGAAGAACAAAACGAAAGTGGCGGTGAAAACCCCATATTTTTGCCACTTATTGATACTTTCAGATTCATCATCCAATTGATCGGGGATCAACATCCACACCGCCATAGCAATAAAGCCCAGAGAAACGATCCACAATAAAACGGTTGGACTTAAAACAGTGGTAATCCATTGACCCAACACAGCAGAAACCCCGTGGTTCACCACAGTCGCGAGGAAAATTGCAATTAAGATCGGAACGGGTTTACGAAAACGTGCAGCAAGCAGTAAAGCAAGTAATTGTGTTTTATCGCCCATTTCTGACAGGGCAACAACAGCAAGGGAAATGAAGAAAGCGGTTAACATGGTGCATTTCTCTGGCTAGCAAAAACATATACCGATGACTTATCCCTCCTGCTAGCCAATGTGCAGAGTGATAAATCAAAGGTCTTGCCAACAAAAGAAAGCTACGAAGAGCTCATTTGGTTCTTTGCTATGATGACCATGCTCGTTTTAGAGCAAATATGTTGACCATCACCTTTTTACTTTGCGTAAAAAGCGGCTACTCCCCAATGAAGTAATGTTATTCTAGCGAGGAATGCATGTTTTCGCAATTTTAATTTTCGATGACTCAATTTGATATGCAAAACAATAATCAAAAATTTCAAGAATTTATTCAACACTATATGCATGTGCAGGATGTATTAATCATTGCAGGTGGTCCATCTCAGCTCAATTTCGACTTAACCACCATTCAGCCCTCAAAAAAACTGCTGATCATTTGCTGTAATCAAAGTTTTCTTCAACTTCCTCAGGCTCAAATTGCTCATCATTCAGACTATGCATGGTGGTTACAGTATCAGCCCATGCTCAAAGCCTGCTTTCAAGGTGACATCATTAGCGGATGTGGTTTAGGTCACAACCGGCCATATCCTGAACATGAAGTAACCAACCTTAAAACCGTGCGCATCGATACGCAAGCGGAGTTATTTCATTCACCGTACTTTGTTTATGGTAATAATTGCGGCCTTCAAGCCTATTCACTCGCACATCTCTTTCAACCACAGCGTATTTGGCTGATGGGCTATGACTTTCAACACCAACAAGGTCAAACACATGCTTATCAGCATCAACATGTGCAAGAACTGGAGCATTATGAAAAGTTTTGGGGCTTATTTTTAAAAGACTTCCAACGCTTTGAACATTTAAGGCACAAGCTTTGGCCGACGGCGCACCCGCATCGTACGCTTCCACTCACCTACAACCTCAACGCAAACTCGGCATTAAAGCTGTACCCTTCACCCATTGAACTTCCTGATTGGCTTTGTCAGTCCACCACCACGCCATAAAAAAACCCTGCCAAAGCAGGGTTCATTTTGAAACTTAAACAGGTCAGATTAGATCAATAAAGTTCGGATATCTTTGAGCAGCTTCGTCAGTTTATTGGCAAAACGTGCAGCGTCCGCTCCATTAATCACACGGTGATCGTATGACAATGACAGCGGCAGCATCAAACGTGGATCAAAGCTTTCACCATTCCATACTGGCTGCATGGTTGCAGGTGAAATACCCAAAATCGCCACCTGTGGCCAGTTGACCAACGGTGTAAATGCCGTGCCACCAATTGAACCCAAACTGGTAATGGTAAAATTCGCACCTTGTAGATCTTTTGGCGATAGTTTTTTGTCACGTGCTTTTTGACTCAGCTCACCCAGCTCAATTGCAATCTGCTTAATCGATTTTTGATCTGGATTACGCAGTACAGGCACGGTCAAACCATCAGGCGTGGCAACGGCAATCCCCATATGGATTTCATTGCGTAGCAATACTGACTTGCCATCATCAGACAAATGACCTGCAAATTCACGCTCTTCTTTCAACAAATAAGCCACTGCTTTGATGATGAAAGCCATAATGGTTAAGCCAATACCTTCTTTCTTAAAGTTAGCTTTTAAATCATTACGCCAAGCTTCAAGATCGGTAATATCCGCAGCATCGAATTGCGTCACTTGCGGGATAAAATTGTTTAAAGACAATTGCGGAATCGACACTTGTTGTAAACGTGTCAAAACTTTCTCTTCCACACCACCAAAAGCATCAAAGCTTGGCAATTTCGGCAAGCCTGAAACCTGTGCCACAGCTTGAGCTGCAGGTGCAACTTGCGGAGTGGTCAAACGGGTTTTCACATAAGCGAATAAATCTTCTTTCATTAAACGCTCATGCGGGCCAGATGCTTTGACTTCTGCCAAAACCACACCTAATTCACGTGCAAGCTTACGAACGGCCGGACCTGCATACACTTTGGCATTGGCAGCATTTTGCTCTTTGGTGAGCTTATCTGCGCCTTGTGGTTGCGGTGCTGCTGCTTCAACTTTGCTTTCAGCTTTAGGTGCAACTGTCGCAGGCTGTGCTACAGCTGGTGCAGGTTTCGCTGCTGGCGCTGGTGCAGGTGCTGCAACAGCTTGACCTTCGGCTTCAATCGTCACTAAAGCGACGCCTTCAGAGACACTTTGCCCTAACTGAACATGAATCGCGGTGATTTTACCAGCGGTAGAGCTTGGTACTTCTACCGTTGCTTTGTCTGATTCCACCACGATGATACTTTGGTCTTTTTCAACCACATCACCCACAGCGACTAAAATTTCAGCCACTGCTGCTTTATCAACACCTAAGTCAGGCACTGCAATTTCTACAGGCCCAGACGCCGCAGCCGTAGACGGCGTTGGTGTTGCTTCTGCGACAATGGGTGCAGCAACAGGCTGTGCAGTTTCTTGCACAGGAGCCGATGCAACCGCAGCAGACGAAGCCGCCGTTTTCACAGTTAAAATCACTACGCCTTCTTTCACTACATCGCCAGCACTGATCGTGATCGATTCGATACGGCCTGATACAGTACTTGGAACTTCGACTGTCGCTTTGTCTGATTCCACCACGATAATACTTTGATCGACATCAATCTCATCACCAACAGAGACCAAAATCTCACTCACCGTAGCTTTCTCTACGCCAATATCAGGGACTTGCACATCGATACTTTGCGACTGAGGAGCATTGGCTGCAACAGGTGCTGCTGCAGCTTGTTCTGCTTCCACAACCGGAGTTGGTTCTGCTGCTTGGTCTTCAGTTGCATTTTGTACTGGCTCAGCTGTAGCAGCACTTTGACCTTCTGCTTCCAACTCGATCAGCACAGCACCTTCAGCAACACTGTCACCCAGATTAACTGCAATGCTTTTCACCACGCCTGCCAAAGTGCTTGGCACTTCAACAGAGGCTTTGTCAGACTCTAACAACACAATGCTGTCATCAACGCTAATGGTGTCGCCGACTTTCACTAAAATCTCAGCGACCGTTGCTTTATCTACACCAATATCAGGAGTCGTAATTTGCATGATTAGTTCTCCTCTTTGTAGTCAGCCACAGCATGCAGTTCAGGCGTTTCCTGCGGAGCCCATGCCACTGGACGGTCAGTATCTAGTTCAAAGCTTGAGATAGCATCTTTAACTAAACGTGCATCAACTTCGCCTTCATCCGCGAGTTTTTTCAATGTTGCTACCACAATATGTGCGGCATCGACACCAAAGTAGCTACGTAAGTTGCCACGTGTATCTGAACGACCATAACCATCTGTACCTAATGCAACGAATGGACGATTGTCTGGAAGATAGGCACGGATTTGTTCGCTATATGCACGCATGTGGTCAGTTGCCGATACCACAATACCGTCTTTTTCACGAAGCAATTGAGAGACCCAAGCTTCTTTCGTATCTTCAGCCAACGGATGTAAGCGGTTGTATTCTTCACACGCCATACCATCACGAGCTAATTCGTTAAAGCTAGTGACGCTCCACACGTTTGAATGAATTTGATATTCATCACGAAGGATTTTCGCTGCTTTGATTACTTCGCGCAGAATCACACCTGAACCCATCAACTGAACCGTTGCTTTCTCATCTTCTTCGAAGAGATACATACCACGTTTAATGCCTTCTTCAGCACCTTCAGGAATAGCTGGATGTTCGTAGTTTTCATTCATTACTGTTAAGTAGTAGAACACACGCTCTTGGTTCACGTACATGCGTTTTAAACCATCATGTACGATTACTGCCAACTCATAACCAAAACATGGGTCATAAGAAATACAGTTTGGAATCGTATTTGCCAAGATATGTGAATGACCATCTTGGTGCTGTAAACCTTCACCATTCAGTGTTGTACGACCCGCAGTTGCACCGAGCAAGAAGCCTTGCGCCTGCGCATCACCTGCAGCCCATGCAATATCACCAATACGTTGGAAACCAAACATCGAGTAGTACATATACATCGGAATCATTGGCAAGTTATTGGTTGAATAACTGGTTCCTAACGCAGCCCAAGCACTCATCGCACCCGCTTCGTTAATCCCTTCTTGTAACATGTGACCATCTTTAGCTTCACGGTAATGCATCAACTGTTCTTGGTCTTCAGGGGTATATTTTTGACCATGCGCAGCATAGATCCCCAACTGACGGAACATACCTTCCAAACCGAAAGTACGCGCTTCATCTGGCACAATTGGTACGACACGATCTTTAATGGCTTTTTCTTTCAATAATGATGAAATCAAACGTACCATCAACATGGTCGTCGATTGCTCTTTACCGCCACTGCCTTTCAGTACCGCATCAAACACAGACAATTCAGGAATCGCCAGCTGCTCGCTTTCTTTACGACGTGCAGGTAAATAACCACCCAATGCCTCACGACGTGCTTTCATGTATTTAATTTCAGGTGAATTTTCACTTGGACGGTAGAATGGCACTTCTTCAAGCTGTTCATCGGTAAATGGCAAGTTGAAACGGTTACGCACGTATTTCAACGACTCAAGCTGCATTTTCTTGATTTGATGCGTCTTATTGACTGCTTCAATCTCTTCCGACAAACCATAACCTTTGACTGTTTTTGCCAAGATAACTGTTGGCTGACCCGTTTCCTTCATCGCTTCGGCATAAGCCGCATACACTTTGAATGGGTCATGACCACCACGGTTCAGGTTATCAATATCTTCATCGCTTAAGTTGCGCACCAACTCTTCAGCTTCAGGATACTTACCAAAGAAATGTGCACGCGTATACGCACCGCCTTTCACTTGATAGCGTTGGAAGTCACCATCGACCGCTTCTTCCATCACCGCTTTTAAGGCACCTGAATCATCTTTTGCCAGTAGCGGATCCCAATGACGACCCCATACCACTTTAATCACACGCCAGCCTGCACCACGGAACAATGATTCAAGTTCTTGAATAATTTTACCGTTACCACGAACTGGGCCATCTAGACGCTGTAAGTTACAGTTCACGACCCAAATTAGGTTGTCGAGCTTTTCACGACCTGCAAGTGAAATGGCACCTGTACTTTCAGGTTCATCCATTTCACCATCACCGAGGTAAGCCCAAACTTTACGGTTTTCTTCTTTGATCAGGCCACGGTTCATCAAGTACTTTTGAATGTGTGCTTGATAGATCGACATGATTGGGCCTAGACCCATCGATACGGTTGGGAACTGCCAATAATCTGGCATCAAGTACGGATGTGGGTATGACGGCAAACCTTTACCCCCCACTTCACGACGGAAATTATTTAAATGTTCTTCAGTCAAACGACCTTCTAAGAACGAACGTGCATAGATACCCGGTGCACAGTGACCTTGATAATAGATCATGTCACCGCCAAAGCTGTCGCTATTGGCACGGAAGAAGTGGTTAAAGCCCACGTCATATAAAGTGGCAGATGATGCAAAACTTGCCAAGTGACCACCTAAGTCATCACCTGTTTTATTGGCACGCAGTACCATCGCTAAGGCATTCCAGCGGATCAGCGCACGAATACGGCGCTCCATATCCGAATCACCTGGCATAGGCGGCTGTTCTTCAACTGAAATGGTATTTAAGTAAGGAGTATTTAGTCGCTGAATGGGAACGTGCTTAGCAATCGCTTGTTGATAGAGTTTTTCAAGCAAAAATGCAGCGCGGTCAGTTCCCATGTGCTGTAAAACTGAATCAAATGCGTCCTGCCATTCTTGGGTTTCTTGCGCATCTGTATCGCCATAAAACGCCATACTTCACCTATCCTATGTGCTAAATATATGGCTCTATTAGTACCATATTTTGGCTAGGCTCAGTTATCGCCACAAATGAATACGAAATAGCTCTGTTATTTATTTACTAAATACTCATTGATTAACAATTACACAAATTTACATTTTTGGGTCAATTTTCGCCATTTTTCATACAGACAATATTTTTTAAAATGATAATTTTATAGTTATTAGCGATAAATAAAAAAGCCATTGTCTGTAGAGGTTCAGACAATGGCTTCGTATATAGATGTTATATGTGCTTATGGCAACATCGCTAAATACGTCGATGGGTTTTTGCGTTGACCATCTTTCACTACTTCGTAATGCAAATGTGGGCCAGTACAACGACCAGTACAACCAACGTTAGCAATATGCTCACCCGCAGCAACACGGTCGCCTACACGTGCAATTAAGCGTGATGCATGTGCATAACGTGTCAGGTAACCATTACCATGGTTGATTTCAACATATTGGCCATAACCTGTGCCCCAGCCTGATTTAGTTACTATGCCAGGGCCTGTTGCATAAATAGGTGTGCCACTTGCCGCAGAAAGATCTAAACCTGAATGATTTTCTGCACGGCCACCCATGGTACGACCACCATAGTTTGAGCTCACGCGCTTCATGTCTGGAAGTGGGTGGGCAATTAACCATGAATATGGATTATTTGAACTTGCTGAATAGTTTTGAGAGGAATTGCTTGAACCGTATTTTTTTGCGATTGTCGCATTGTTGAGTTCAATTGATTTTTCACGAATTTGAACATTCAACTTCGTTTCCGCTGGAACATCAATATCATTGCTTTCAGAGTAAGCACCTTGAGACAAAGTGCGAGTTAACTGTTCAATACGATCTGATGATGAGTCTGCTTGATTTAATTCAACTAAATCTGCAAAAGCGACTGAAGCGGCCGAAGCTGCCAATGAAAACGCCAATAAAATACGTCGTAAATGCATAAAAAACCTCTATAAACTGTTCTCTTTTGTTCCTTGTGTGATTTCGTCCTTGATATCAGCCAAAAGGAGCGCATAAGATTAAGACATAAACATGTAGGAAATATGTATGTCAGAACCTGTCAACGTCTTTCAACCAACAAGAAAACACATAAAAACAGGAAACTTGTCGTTTCTCTCAACGCAAGTTGCTGTATGGCAGAAACTTACGAAAATTGTTCAACCGCTATTGCCCCAACCGGATCAATGGCAAGTTGTTTGTTATATAAATGGTGTACTTATATTAACTGGAGAAAATCAGGCACTGATTAGTCAGTTGGCCTATTTGCAAAAGCAATATATTGCACAATTATCACAAATATACGAATTCAAGGATTTGCACAAGATTCAAGTCCGTCTGAGAACTCCGTCTCCAACGCCCCATTCCCCTGAAAAAATTTCAAGAACCCTCAGTACAGAAACTCAGGATTTACTCCGTAATGCTGCTGACTTTGTGAGCGACCCTAAGCTTAGCCAAGCAATGCTGCGTTTGGCAAGCAATAAAAAGTAACCACCCAGTTGTAACAGACAAATTTGAATGCTCAGAATGTGACAGACTTAACACTTACAAATGATACAATATAACATCACTATTATAAGACAATGACTTATGTCACATTCACATAACTAATTGGGCAATCATTAATGTCATCAAATGTTACAATTTCATAGCTATCTGGATCACTTTTGACATTGCGTAATAACTGATTATTTAATGCATGACCTGACTTATAGGCATCATATTTCGCAATAATTTGATGACCAAGCAAATATAAATCACCCACAGCATCTAATATTTTGTGACGAACAAACTCATCCGAGAAGCGTAAACCCTCTTCATTGACCACACCATTTTCATCTACGCCAATGGCATTTTCGAGACTCGCCCCCAAAGCCAAATTATTGGCTTTGAGATAATCCAAATCTTTCATAAAGCCAAAAGTCCGCGCTTCACTGACTTCATAGACAAATGTTTCGGTTGAAAAGTCGATGGTTGCCGATTGAAATTCTTTCTTAAATGCAGGATGGTCAAAATCAATCGTAAAATTTAATTGGAAACCGTCATGCGGTTGAAAGGCAGCACGTTTATCATCAATCAGTGCTTCGACAGGTTTAAGTATTTTTATGAATTTTTTAGGTGCATTTTGTTCTTGTAGTTCACCTTGCATAAGCAAATAAATGAACGGGCCTGCACTCCCATCCATAATAGGCACTTCAGATGCCGACACTTCCACAATCAGGTTATCAATCCCTAAACCAGCAATCGCACTCATAATGTGCTCAATTGTGCCCACCTTGGCGTTTTCTTGCACCAAGTTAGAACACATGAATGCTTCTTGAATCAGCATAGCATCAGCTGGAATATCAATCGGTGGATTTAAGTCGATACGACGAAACACAATGCCCCCATCGGCATGATGTGGCACAAAGTTAATCATCACTTTTTGCCCACTATGCAGTCCGATGCCACTCGCTTTCACGATGCGTTTCAGGGTACGTTGTTTCAACATGTGTCTTCTATCATCAGTTCACAAAACCGCTATACGTTAGCATATTTAGCCATTGATAAAAAACAAAAAGGTAGCTGATCAGCTACCTTTTGTAATCAATAGACACTTAAGTCATTGAATTTATGTTATTTACGTTGCTGATTTTTCAAGTAGTCTTGAATACTCATTGGCGTAGGGCGTGAATTCGATGCTGACGCCGCCGCAGCCGCCGGAGCAGCTGCTTCATTGTGCTGACGTTGAATCGCTGGTACATCATCTTCATCTACAGGTGCTTGTGCAGAAGCGACTGTACGCGTTGCTTGTGCGACAGGGCGTTTCACTGGCTCAGCAGAATCGGCAGAATTACGCGTTAAACCCGTTGCGATCACAGTTACACTAATTTCATCACGTGCATCTGGATCAAATACCGTACCGTAGAAAACTTGACCTTCATCAAGATCCACAATTTGGTTCACTACATCAGTGATTTCTTCAATTTCACCGAAGGTTACGTCATCGCCACCTGTTACGTTAATCAAAATGCCTTTTGCATTCATGATCGTCACGTTATCTAACAATGGGCTACGGATCGCTTGTTCAGCAGCTTGACGTGCACGGTTTTCACCACGACCAGAACCTGCACCCATCATGGCATAACCACGTGTACTCATCGCAGTTTTCAAATCGGCGAAGTCAAGGTTGATATGACCAGGACGCACCACAAGATCGAAGATACTACGTACAGCATTTAACAGTACGTCGTCTGCTTTTTTGTAAGCATCTTTCATCGAGATATCACGGAACACTTTTAGCAGGCGTTGGTTCGGAATAATAATCAGAGAATCAACATGTTGCTCAAGTGCTTCGATACCTTTCTCAGCAGATTGCTGACGACGTTTACCTTCAAAGTTAAACGGAGTCGTCACCACACCTACCGTTAAGATACCCATTTCTTTGGCAATTTCAGCAACAACTGGCGCAGCACCTGTACCTGTACCACCACCCATACCTGCAGTCACGAACACCATGTCCGTTCCTTCAAGGTGTTGGCGAATCAACTCACGGCTTTCTTCAGCAGCAGTTTGACCCACTTGTGGATTTGCACCTGCACCCAAACCACGGGTACTTTGCTCACCCAGTTGGATTTTAAATTGTGCATTCATGCGATCGAGTGCTTGTTTGTCTGTATTGGCACAAACAAATTTCACACCCTCGATATCTGATTCCAACATGTGTTGCACAGCGTTACCGCCAGCACCACCTACACCGAATACTGTGAAACGGGCTTGACCGTTGCTGTCGCTTTGATCATCTTCTAAAAATTCAAATGAGGCCATGCCTAAAAAATTCCTAATCCATAATTGGCAGACACTTCAGCCCGTATACTGCCTTGATCTTAATAAAAATTGTTTTTTAGAATGCTGTCCAAGTTCCAGCTTGTCAAGTACAAGCAATAATCCGTACAACTTCCCAACAATATTCCCAAATATTTCAACTTAAAAGATCGACTTCAAGGTGTCATTGAAGCCCGACCATGCCCGTTTTACCCGATTCAATACTGAAAGTTTTTCCGTATCTTCTGGCTCAACGATCGTATCTTGTGTTTCGCTTTGACTGAAAATTAACAGACCTGCGGCAGTCGCGTATTGTGAACGACGTAAAGCTGCTTGCTGTTGATCATCGGCATACACTTGCATAGGTGGATTACCTAAATGTGCAGAGACACCTAAAATCCGGCGTGCAAATGTCACCATTCCTTCAATTTGGCAGGCATCACCTGTGAGTACAACACCATGGTATAAACCATGAATTGCACCATGATCGACCAATTCATTACGCACTTGATTAAAGATTTCTTCATAGCGCGCAATAATGATTTCGGTCAGTTCAATACGGCTAATGGTTTGTGGACCATCAATCCCTTGGAACTGAATCATACTTTCAGGTTTAACCACTTTCAGGTCGACACAACCATACAACAGCTTAATGCGTTCCGCTTCTTCTGTTGTGGTTTGCAATACAGCAGCAATATCACGTGTTACATGCTCACCGCCACGTTGCAAGGTATGTGTCATCGCCAAGCGACCATCTAAATACACCGCGATATTGGTCGTACCTGCACCAATATCGACCAAGCACACACCATATTCTTTTTCATCTTTAAGCAAACTGGCTTCAGCTGTTGCTAATGATGAAATGACCATGCGTTCAACACCAATATTGGCGCCTTTTAATGCACGATCCAAATTCTGCATGGTGCTGATGGGCAACATCATCAAATGATAATGCCCTGTCATACTCCGTGCTGACATGCGAATCGGGTTTAATACCCACTCAGGTTCATCATCTAGTTCAAAACCTAAAGGTACAGCACTCACCAAATAGTGGTCAGACGTTAAATGACTGGCTTTGGCCAGTTCTAATGCACGCACCACTTCATTGGTGGTAATCGCATGGTCATTATTTTCAATTGGAGTGCGACCAGAGGCATAAAAACTTTTTAGTTCAGCACTTGGAATGGAAATCCACGCAGAATGTACACGACATTCCGCCATATCTTCCGCTTCCTGCACTGCATTTTTAATTGCGGTAACAACTTTATCGAGACTGACAATTTTCCCTTTATTCATGCCGCGGTTACGAGCGGTCGCCATCCCTACCACTTGGATAGTGTCTGGCGCGTGTACCTTACCAATCAAAACTGAAACTTTGTGTGTCCCAATGTCAATCGCAACAACCGAGGGAACAGCTTCATTCATTATTTACTACTACCATTCACATGTTTGTTTAATTTATGGCTTAAAGCCTCTACTTATAAAGCCGATCATTATGGCTTTACCGGCGCTGCATTCGCAATGCCTATGTCATCACTGGTTACAACAAACTGACCATTTACCGACTTTGCTGGCACAGAGTTTTTCCATTGAATCGCTAAACCATTTCGGTAGCGCAAATCGATGGCAGAAATTCGTGGCCATACAGGTTTTAAGTCACTGTGTGCGAGATAACTTAAACGCTGCAACTTACTCATGGTCTGATCTTGATCGACAATCACGCGTAAGCCTGAATCAAACTGCATAAACCAAGTCATTCGTTCGGTTAAATATAATTCTTTTAAACGAATGCCAACAGGTATAAATAGTTGATTAATTTCATTATAGCGACGCATCATCATTTTGGACTGACTCGTCGGCCCATGCAATAACGGTAAATTCTGATGATTGGTCGGAGTTAATTCAGCAAATACATCACCACTGTCGCTTAACAGTCGCCCAGTTCCCCAACGTGCAATCGCTTGACGCGGCATCACCCGTACACGAATTGCATTCGGCCATGCACGCGATACCACCACGCGATCGACCCAAGAGATTTCTAAAGTACGGTCACGAATGACACGTAAATCAGAGGTAAAATAGTTTTCAGTCATCATCGGTGAAACGTATGACATGACTTGTTGTTTTTCTTGGGCGCTCCGCACACCCACCACATCAAGTTCAGCCACACGTGCATCCGTCATGACTTTATATAGCCCCCAAATCCCAGCAATCAAGACCACACATGCAATAAACAACAACAGCCATCCACCCACATTGGTAAGCTTTTCCTTACGTGTCGGTGGTTTATCATGTATCGATGTCGTTGCTGCACGTTTACGGCGCATAGACGCAGGAAGTTGAGCCATAATTTAGTGTGCCGCACCTGTCAGGGTTTGTTCCAAAATCGCGACACAAAGATCATCAAAACTATAGCCTACAGCATTAGCAGCTTTTGGCACTAGAGAATGACTGGTCATCCCCGGAACAGTATTTACCTCAAGTAACCAAAAGTTTCCTTCTGCATCTTGCATCGCGTCAATACGGCCCCAACCACTCGCACCTACCGCTTGGAAAGCACGTAAAGATAAAGCTTGTAGACGCTTTTCTTCATCTTCCGTCAAGCCACATGGAATACCATATTGCACATCGTTACGGTTATATTTCGCTTCATAATCGTAAAAAGCCACATCTGCAGGCGGTTCTAAACGAATCACCGGTAATGCCTGACCATTTAAAATCACAATGGTAAATTCACGTCCGGTAATCCATTTTTCAGCCATCACGACTGCATCATGCTGGGTCGCTCTTGCAATTGCGGTTGCAAAGTCTTCAATTTTTTCAACTTTGCTCATACCAATGCTTGAACCTTCATGCACCGGCTTGATAATAAATGGCAAACCAATTGAATCTACAATTTCTTGTAAATCTGAGTCTTTGCTGACAATACGATAAGGTGCTGTCGGTAGTTCTGAACCTTGCCAAACTTGTTTAGTTTTGACTTTATCCATACCAATCGCCGAGCCTTGAACGCCCGTTCCAGTGTACGGAATGTTTAACCATTCCAAAGTACCCTGAATTTGACCATCTTCACCACCACGGCCATGAAGTACGATAAATGCACGGTCATAAGCCACCAACTCAGTCACACTGCGTTGCTGCGGATCGAATGCTTCGGCATTTACACCCGAACGCACCAATGCTTCAAGTACAGCTTTACCACTATCGAGAGAAACCTCACGTTCGGCAGATTTCCCACCTAATAACACGGCAACTTTGCCGAATTTTGAAGCATTTGACACGTTTATATCCTTAAACTTTTATCTACGGTCTAAACAAACTTTGGATCACCAAGCGGTAATCATTTTACATAGAGATTGTTTTGAGCAAGTTCGATTGAGATTGCTCCAACATTACCTGCGCCCTGTGTTAATAACAAGTCATTTGCTTGTAACACTTTTTTCATTACTGCTTGTAAGTTGCCTTCTACTGGATCGATAAGAATCGGCTCAACTTCACCACGTAGACGAATGCTTCGAGCCAATGCACGACTATCCGCACCCACAATTGGTTTTTCACCCGCAGGATAAACTTCCAATAACAACAGTTGATCAACTTGTGACAATACATCGACGAAGTCATCAAAACAGTCACGCGTACGGCTAAAACGGTGCGGTTGGAACATCATCACCAAACGACGATCTGGATGACTTGCACGTGCCGCTTTAATGGTCGCTTCCACTTCTTTTGGATGGTGACCATAGTCATCGACCAATTTCACCAAGCCATCTTCAACTTCAAATTCGCCTTGTACTTGGAAACGACGACCTACACCACTGAAGCTTTCTAAGGCACGCGCAATCGCAGCATCAGAAACACCTTCATCCGTTGCAATACCAATCGCTGCCAAGGCATTTAAGATATTATGAAGACCCGGCAAGTTAATGGTTAAACGTAACGGCTCACGGTCTTTACGCAAAACTGTAAAGTGTGATTGCATGCCTTCTTGAGCCACATCAACAGCACGAATGTCATTGTCTTCATTGAAACCATAAGTCACGACAGGACGACCAATACGCGGCATAATTTCACGGATGTTGGCATCATCACCACACATCACGGCTAAACCGTAAAATGGAAGACGCTGTAAGAATTGCACAAAGGTATCTTTTAATACATCGAAACTACCGCCATAGGTATCCATATGGTCAGCGTCGATATTGGTGACAATCGTTGCCATCGGCTGTAAATGCAGGAAAGATGCATCTGATTCATCCGCTTCGGCCACGATATAACGACTTGCACCCAATGCAGCATTCACACCAGTACGATTTAACAAACCACCAATGACATAAGTTGGGTCCAGATTTTCTTCTGCCAACATGCATGTCACAAGACTGGTTGTCGTGGTTTTACCATGCGTCCCCGCAACGGCAATACCATGACGGTAACGCATTAATTCACCCAACATTTCTGCACGACGCACGACAGGTGTACGGGTTTCAATCGCCGCTTTCACTTCCGGGTTTTCAGAATCAATGGCTGTTGATACCACGATTACATTGGCACCTTGAATATTTTCAGCAGCATGACCGATGAAAACTTGAATGCCATTTTCTTCAAGCTGAGCCGTGGTTTTCGACGCTTTAATATCTGAACCTGAAACTTTATAGCCTTGGTTTTTCAATACTTCGGCAATACCGCACATGCCCGCACCACCAATTCCAATAAAATGGATGTGTTTAATACGGCGCATTTCTGGCACTTTAATGAGCTTTTTCGCTTGATCGGCAGGCGTTGATGGAGACATAGATTACTCGAATTTTACAAATCTTGAATTAAACCAACCACGTGCTGTGTCGCATCGGGTTGTGCCTGTTGTCGAGCCTTAACCGCCATTTCCATAAGTCGTTGGCGATTCATCAGCGGCTTCAACAACGCTGTTAAACTTTCTGCGGTCATGTCCGCTTGTGGGCAAATTTTTGCAGCATTGATATTGGCCAAGAACCCTGCATTTGCAGTTTGATGGTCATCCACTGCACTTGGCAGAGGAACAAACACGGCTGCTACACCCGCTGTCGCAATTTCAGTGACGGTTAGTGCACCAGCACGGCAGATAATCAAATCCGCTGCAGAATAGGCTGCTGCCATATCTTCAATAAACGGCTGAACTTCAACTTGTATATGTTCAGGTGCGTTTGCATAACGAGCCAATGTGCTTTCAGCATTATTTTGACCACACTGATGATATACACTCAGGGGCTGTTCTAATTGCTGCAAAGCAACCGGCACACATTCATTTAAGGCACGTGCGCCCAGTGAGCCCCCTACAATTAAAACCCGTAATGGCAACCCAGCTTTTTCACGCTCTTGGTAACGCCATGACGGATTTAAAATTTCTGTAATTTCTTTACGTACAGGATTCCCTGTGGTTACGATTTTATCTTGTGCTGGAAAGGTATTTGGAAATGCCTGACAAACAATTTTGGCCACACGTGACAACTGCGTATTGGTAAAACCTGCCACCGCATTTTGTTCATGGATAATGACTGGAATGCCCAATGCACGAGCTGCCAAGCCACCCGGCCCAGCCACATACCCCCCAAAGCCTGCAACTGCATCGACTTTGAGTTGTTTCATATAACGCATGGCACTCAATGTAGCTTTGAGAATTTTAAATGGTGCCATCAGCTTACGCACGACTCCATTGCCGCGTACGCCTTGGATATCAATTTGATAAATTGGAATATTATGATTTTTAAGCAGGCGATTTTCCATGCCTGTTGGCGTTGCGAGCCAAGAAACTTCACAGCCTTGTTGTTGCAACTCTTTGGCAACAGCGAGCGCTGGAAAGACGTGACCACCGGTTCCGGCAGCCATCATCATGACATGTTTCGGCTTTACTTGCGTTACTTCGGTCACTGTCTAATTCTTCAATTCTAAAAAGAGGCTAATGATATTCGATTTTAAGCAAACAATTGTAATCACAAACGCATGACCGTGAAAGGTAATTTACTTTTTTTCAACAGGCGTATGATTGTTTTTTTCTACTATTTTAAAAGTTTAAACTAGTTTTATTATTAATCTATGAGAATTGAAAAAAAATCAGACAATTTTTCACTTTAATTGCATTCACTTACAGTTTTTTTGCTTTTTAAGCTCCCCTCCCCTTAGCGCAGGACAAAAAAAGAGCCCGTGAAGGACTCTTTTAAATCTAGTGCAAAATTAAGCTTTTAAACCTGCCTCAAGGACATCAAATAAATCATCGGCAATCGAGGTACCAAATTGCGCATCAATTTCACGTACACAGGTTGGACTGGTGACATTGATTTCAGTCACGTAATTACCAATCACATCCAGACCAACAAAGACTAAACCTTTTTCACGAAGGAATGGCCCGACTTTGGCTGCGATGGCTTTATCATTTTCAGTCAATGGACGCGCCTCGCCCAAACCACCTGCCGCCAAGTTACCACGCACTTCACCATTTTGCGGAATACGCGCCAAACAATACGGCACGGGTTCGCCATTGATCATCAAAATGCGTTTGTCACCATCCACAATTTCAGGGATGTATCTCTGCGCCATAATCGGCTGTGTGCCGTTATTGGTCAGGATTTCAATAGTTGAACCGATATTAACGCCATCTTGGTATAAACGGAAAATACCCATACCCCCCATGCCATCTAATGGTTTCACGATCACATCGCCATGTTCTTGTAAAAATTCACGAATCAGACTTTGTTGTGAAGTCACCAAGGTCGGTACTTGAAGTTCAGGAAATTGCGTCGCAAACAATTTTTCATTGCAGTCACGTAGGCTTTGCGGTTTGTTAATAATCCATGCGCCTTCGCGTTCAGCCTGTTCCAAAATATAGGTGGTATAGACAAAGTTCATGTCAAACGGCGGATCTTTACGCATCAAAACCACGTCATAAGCAGCAATTGATTCTTTTTGTTTTTCGCCGAGCTCGTAATAGTGGTTGTAATCTTCAAAAACTTTTAGCGGAGAAATCAAACCAAAGGCTTTGCCTTGATCGATATATAAATCTTGCTGTAATGCATAGCCTAGCTCATGTCCACGGCGTGCTGCTGCCCATAACATCGCCATTGAGGTATCTTTTTTTAGGTTTACATTTTCGATGGGATCCATCACAACAAGTACACGCATTATTCAGTGCTCTGTTCATTATTAATTTATGAATGAGTATAGCCGAGATTTTTCTTTTGTTTATTCTGATTTTGCATGTGTATGTATGGATTCGTGTGATGCATGCAATATTTAAAAACATTTCTATCATCCACCTTATCTCAATAATGGAAATAAGCTTTAATAATATCATTTGATAGGTCTGCATAAATAAATACCAAAGCATTGCTACCTGTTTAATTACTTCCAAATATACTTAGCCCTATTTTTGGTTAAAAAATACGTGATTTTTTATTTTTTTTAGCTATTGTGTTAATTATTGTAAATAAAAAATAGAATTCATTGATGATCAACATTGAGCAGATGGCTATCATTCTTGATGCTTTACCAGACCCTGCATTTGTCATATCACGTAGTGGAAAATACGTTGCAGTTTTTTGGCGGGCGCGATAATCGTTATTACCACGATGGTTCCGGTCTTGTTGGTACCTATATTTCAGATGTGATCAAGCCAGATAAAGCCAACTTTTTTATGCAATTGATCGACCAAGCTCTAGCGTCAGGAAATCTACTCATCGAAGAGTACGAATTGAGCAATAGGGATGTAAAAGGTCTGCCCGATTATGGTCCTGAAGAGTCCATTTGGTTTGAGGTGCGCATCCAAGCTCTCAGTTTTTCGGTAGATGAAGAAGACGTTGTACTTTGGGTCGCAAGTAATATTTCAGCGCGTCACAACCTGGAAATCAAGCTGAAAGAACTCAGCCATACAGATCAGTTAACCGGTCTTTTCAACCGAAGAAAATTAGAGCATGACTTAGCATTACATTATGAATCATACCTACGGCATTCCATACAGACCTCGATCTTGATGTTCGATCTTGATAACCTCAAAAAGATCAACGACAGCAAAGGCCATCATGTTGGTGATGAGGCAATCCGAGCAGTCGCAGATATTCTTCGTTTAACGCTGCGTAAGACCGATTGCGCCTGCCGCTTAGGTGGAGATGAGTTTGTGGTCGCCTTGCCCAACACGGGCTGCGAGCAGGCCATCCAGTTTGCCAAACGGATTCATGAACATTCCAGAAAAGAATTAAGTCGGTTTTCAATAGATAACGCGCATGTCACCGTGAGCATAGGAGTGACAACCATCATGCCTGAAGATTGCACCTACGAAGATACAATTCAACGTGCTGATCTAGCGCTGTATAAAGCTAAACATGGCGGGAAAAATAGAATTGTCGCGGCCTAAGCGTGCGGCAGAAATAAACCAAATTTCACAGTCTATTTTGCAATTCGATATTCAAGCCGTTGTGATTGCTCAACATGAACTCTTTTCCCTTTTCAGCATCATTTTAATTTAGATAGGTGTTTAATATGCAGCAAGCCATTGTTGATTTTGCCTTGGATGATGAAAATCATTGGTATGCCATTTTAGCTTGTGGTCATACACAGCATGTCCGCCATGATCCTCCATGGCAAAACCGTCCTTGGGTTATCACTGAGCAAGGACGGAAAGAAAAGTTAGGGGTAATGTTGGAATGTAAGAAGTGTGATGAAGAGAGTTTCGCATAAGAGATTTTATGTTAAACGAGTGATGAAAAGGCTCATGAATTGTGCCTTTCATATAACATCTATTATTTAATTTTAAATTATGAATGTTGAATATCGAATACCGTACCTAATCGAGCTGATATTTTTTCAATAGTAGACTCCAATACTTCAGAGGTTAGATCTAATTTAATTTCTTCTGGATAAAGATTTAATAATTCCTTAATAGAGGGTCGCTGATTTAAAGGTAGACAATCAATTAAGGCCATCAAAAATTTAGGATCAAAAGATCTTATTGATTTAGCCTTTAGAACTAAACGAGGCATTCTATATATTTATTCTAATAATGTACTTAATGTAAATTATATCAATTAATTAAATATACTATAAATGACTTTTTGTATCAAAAAATTGAATATTTATTTACCTTTTGGTTGTAATTTCTATTACCTAAAAATCAAAATTGAAGCTAATCACGTAAGATAATTTCGGTTATGAGAAATGAGAGCTACCTTTTCTCGTTTTTTTATTCTAAAACTGCTAAAATTCTTATACGCCATTGACGTACTTGAGCTCATGTTATTCATTGAAACCAGTGTTTTTACCAAGCAAATTAAAGAGCTTGTAAGTGATGAAGAGTATCGTCAGCTCCAGCAAGATCTTTTGGTACAACCTGATAAAGGTGACTTAATCAAGAATGGTGGTGGAATTCGTAAAGTACGCTGTACTCAAGGCAATAAAGGTAAAAGCGGCGGCATCCGGGTGATCTATTATTGGGTCACAGAAGATGATCAGATATTTTTCCTGGTGGCTTATCCAAAGTCTGTGAAAGATAATCTGACAGACAAAGAAACATCGATCCTGCGTCAATTAGTAAAGGAGCAATTTCATGGATAACAACTTATTTGATGACCTGGTTGCTTCAATCAAAGAAGCTGGTGCCATCAAACGTAATGAGATAAAGGCCAGTCGAGTCACAGAGCTTGAATTGCCAGATATTAAAGAAGTACGTGAGAAAACTGGATTAACGCAAGCAGAGTTTGCTGCACGTTTGCATATTAGCGCGAGAACGCTACAGAACTGGGAACAAGGCCGACGCTATCCGACTGGTCCTGCAGCGACTTTAATTCGCATTCTGGATGCCCATCCAACTTTGATCTAAATATTTTAGATAATAAAAAACCCCAGCATCCTGCCGGGGTTTCTCATATTGGGTTGCTAGGTATGACTCCTGTCTTACCTCACGCTCCTGGTGCGATCTTTCTTATTCTTGTTGTTTGGAACATCCTGTTCTCTATGACTTCATCATAGGAAAATTCACCTATCCTGGATAGCCGCAAAGGGCCGAGTTTTATGTGAGCCAAAGCGTACAAAATAGCCTAAATTTTATCCCCAGCAATTGGGGATAGTTTTGGAACCTGGATCCGTATGAAATGGGCACTGATTGCTAAATTGATCATTTTTTAGCCAATTTTCTTGGCAAAAACTATCAAAATCGATCATAAAAAAGCCGACTTGTTTCAAAGTCGGCTTTTTGGGCATTTTTGGATTTTTCTATTTTTATTAAGTAGTTGATATCTATATTAATATACAAGTGTACTTCGTATAATCGCCATTATATGTTAAATGGAGAGAAAATTAGTCTAAAATTCTTATATATTCTTTTTGTACCCCAGTTAAGATACTCACAAGTTGTTTCTTTAAATTATCAGCATCTTCTTTATAATCAGTATTCCAATCATTCCATTCAGTTGGTCTGTTAGCTAAATCCCAATCGCATAAAGCTAACCCATTTATTACTTCCATATCGAAAATTAAAGTACCTAATTGCTCCTGCATTTCTATAGGGAAATTATCTTTAAAACCATCGTAAATATTTTCAACATTTTTCGTAAATTCAGCATAGTGGTAATGAGTTTCTGTGGGTCTCGAATAGTTCTGTACAAATTCTAAAAGTTCATTCATTTTATTTTCCCTTACCATCAATTTTCCCATGCGATACTGTAACCACATCGCCTCGTTTATTAGTTACCACTGTGACATTATTTGCTGGACTATAATGGTTAGTGGTAGATTTTGTACCTACTGTTTGAGAGCCGTTTTTAATCGTATCTTTTACAACTGATGGCATGATACCTCTATCCTGCATCCTATCAAGAGCATGCCCGGAATAATTACGACCATCGATATTGGTAGGATTATTCCGAACTGGCTGATAACTTGGATTCTTGGGCTGATTCATTTGATTATGGCGACTACCTAAAACACCTGTAGCTTCTTTTCCTAAAACTTTCCCTCCAACTTCTTTTGCCGCCTTACCAATAGCTTTAACTTTTCCAGGGCCAATTACCGCCCCAACAATTTCTCCCTCTTCTAATTTCTTAGGATCAGCAGGTTTCATTCCTAAAGCAGTTAAAACTTTTTCACTTATTCCAAAAGTTAAATTATTTAATACACCTCGAGTGTTATCAGGGTCACCGTGCCCTCCGCCAGTAAATGGTCCTTTGGGTTTATCACTTTGCTTTGTTAATCCCATTGTCATATTTGGCACGTTTGAGGCAACCTTTGTTATTGGAGATTGGGCAATATTTAATTTTGATATTGCTGAGCTAGCTGATGAAGAACTCTTAGGCTGTGACAACAAGGGATTGATTACCAAGAAATGTAGCGCCACATGTTGTTTTATCACCTGCAAGTACTATAGCCCGACCATTAACAATAGTGGTTTGATCAGAAGCAATTGCGGAAACGACAGTTTTACATTGAGGGCAGAAGTGTTTCATACCATTTAAATGAACTGCAATTCCATTAATGATAAAAGTAGTGTCACACTCTGCAACGATCCCACCATGACTAGTTATCGATCCAATGGTAACTAAAGCTTTAGACATAGTTTTATATTTAGGTTTTTTCTTTGTGGCAAATTTATCATAATTATTTAGGTTCGAATCTGAGAAATTATCCTAATTTCTTAACTATTCTAAAATTAACATAGTATGGATTATATGAAATCATCAATGTATGGCTCTAATTTCCTGTTGGAAAGCCATGAAACATCCATTGTATTCCCCATAAGATTACTAAGATGAGAATCACCCAAACAATAATCTTTAACTTATACATTCTGTAAGTTTTCCTAAAATTAACATAATACACGTTATACGAAATTCTTTAAATTTTCTATAAGTATCAATACCTTAACTAAAGCCGTTTCAGTAAATAGCGCACTGAGACGGCTTTTTATTGATTCTTCACGTTTAACGCCTACTTTTTAAGCAATATTTCACGTTTTTTGTTAGTTAGATGCAACAATCATCATTTAAAGACGTAAAAAAGGCAGCTTCAGCTGCCTTTTGAAATCCCGAAAAATTAGATGCCGTATTTAACACGGTACGCTTCCATTTTCGCCAAGGCTTCAGTTTCGCCTTTTGCATCTAAGAAAGTCATTAAATCTTTCATAGTGATTAAAGCATGTACAGGAATTTCTAACTCTTTTTGTACTTCTTGAATCGCAGACAAATCGCCCTGACCTTTTTCTTGACGGTCTAGCGCCACCAATACGCCCGCAATTTGTGCACCGGCATTTTTCAGAATAGTCACTACTTCACGAATCGCTGTACCCGCAGTGATCACATCATCAATGATCCAGACTTTTTTACCTTCAACAGACGCACCAACCAATACACCGCCTTCCCCATGGTCTTTCGCTTCTTTACGGTTAAAGCCCCAAGGTACGCTCACACCATGGTTTTGTGACAGTGCGACAGCCGTTGCTGCTACAAATGGAATACCTTTATAAGCTGGGCCAAAGACCACTTCCACATTATCGCATTCTGTTAATTTAGCTGCATAGCCAGAAGCCAATAATGATAAGGCTTCACCATCGTTCAGTAGACCTGCATTAAAAAAATAAGGACTCACACGACCCGATTTTAAAGTAAACTCACCAAATTTAAGCACACCACGTGATAATGCGAGTTCGATAAAAGCTTGTGGATTAAATGCCGCTTGCGCTGTCATGAGGTGCTCCATTTTTTTAAGTTTGAGGTTAAACCTGAGCATGATACCAAAGAGTAGCTATCCAAGTGATCAAAAAATTTTACGTGTCGTTTCAATTAATGTGAATGGTCTGCGTTCCGCTGAAAAAAAAGGTATTTTTGACTGGATGGCAACTTCAGATGCCGATGTCATCTGCATGCAAGAAAGCCGCATTACCCATGAACAATGGACCGATAAATTTAAACCCGAAGGTTGGTTTACACACCTTTTCCCTGCAGAGCGCCCAGGCTACGCAGGTACAGCGATTTATAGCCGCATACCCTTTGTTTCGGTGACAGATGGTTTAGGTTTTGAATTGGCAGACACTCAAGGCCGCTTTATTTCTGCTGAGTTCGATTTAGGACTTGGACAAACTGCGCATATTTGCTCGCTCTACCTGCCTTCAGGTTCATCGGGTGATGAAGCTCAGGCGCGCAAAGACCTATTTTTAGGCGAATATCAACAAATTTTGAAGCAATGGCGTGCTGAAAATAAGTCAGTGATTGTTTGCGGTGACTACAACATCGTGCATAAACGTATCGATATTAAAAATTGGTCTGGGAACCAAAAGGCTTCGGGCTGCTTACCGCATGAACGTGCATGGCTCGATCATATTTATGATGAACTTGGCTATGTCGACACCTTCCGTGAGGTTCGCAAAGAAGCTGAGCTTTACTCTTGGTGGTCTAACCGCGGACAAGCACGTGCCAAAAATGTGGGTTGGCGTATCGACTACCATGCATGTTCACCTGACTGGAAAGAACGTACCGTGAATGCTTGGGTATTTAAAGATGAATGGTTTAGCGACCATGCCCCAGTGATTATTGACTATAAAATTTAAGCTTTCAGCAATTAATTGAGTGAACGATTGTTTACTCAATTAGAGGTTATTTCTCACATTACATGACGAATTTGTGGATTTATCTCACAACTCGAACGTAGCATTATGGTCGCACGGCAAAGGGACATGTCAGGATGACACAAAAGGATTGGACGCCGAAGGAAGTATAAAAACAAACTAAATGATTTAGCTTGTTTTCAAGGATGTGACAATGGACGTTGGATTGAGACCCGCATGATCAGGATGATTAAATGCGGGTTTTCTCTTATCTAGCCCTTGTATCTCTAGACTCAAAACATCCCCCAACTAAAACAGCTAAAAATTCGATCTGCACAGCATTTTCTTATTCTCGCTTTCTTTCTACTTTTGACTATGCAACCTTAAGCTGAATTTTCTAGTTATCGCATCGCTTTCTTTTCTGAGCATCATTTTGTTCTGTAGGCTATTCTAAAAGACCAAAATGTCGTTTTGATGACAATACCCAGTATTTATTACATGCGACTTTTACAGCAAAATATTTATTTCTCAATCCACATCACGATCAAGCTTTGAGCATTAATGAATTAGCCTGTAGGATAATGCTGAAGTGTATTTTTATCTTATTGTTTGAATAATTAAGGACACCTGTTCATGCTTAAAATTTATGGCATCAAAAACTGCAATACCATGAAAAAAGCTTTCGACTTGCTCAACGAATTAGGCCTAAGCTACGAATTTCATGACTATAAAAAACAAGCGATTGATGCTGAAACCGTAAAAAAATGGCTCGATGCCAAAGGCGCTGATGTGATTCTCAACAAAAAAGGCACCACATGGAAAAAACTCAGTGAAGAAGAGCAACAGACAACCTTAGCCAGTGAAGAAAATTTGATTCAGTGTTTAACAGCGCATAGCAGCATGATTAAACGTCCTGTACTCGATACAGGTAGCGATTTATTGGTTGGCTTTGATGAAAGCGCTTACCGTGCATTGAAATAAATTTTTTTATCACACTCATGCACGGCTCTAGTTCAATTGTGGCTGAAAATAGGCTATAAAAAAGCCTGACATTGTCAGGCTTTTTTGTTTGAATCATGTCAAATTAGTTGGCACGAATCCATGTTTGATTACGACCTAAAGCAGCAACGCCAATAAAGCCGCGAAGCTCTAGTTTCTTGCCACCATCAGCCAATTGACCTTTTAACTTGTAAGTTTTACCTGATTGAGGATCCAAAATTGAACCGCTCTCATAGCTTGTACCACCAACATTTTTAAGACCGGTCACAATTCGCAAGCCTTTTAATGATTTGTTGTGATATGGGCCTTCACATTTTTTACATGCATTCTCTTCACCTGGTGTCAAAACTGACTGAATGCTCGCAGAAAGCGTACCATTTTTTTGCTCGGTGAATTTTACAATCGCTTTTGGCTGCTTGGTTTTATCATCAATGGTTTTCCAAGTTGTACCATTTAGCGGGTCTGCAGCATTTGCAAATGCGGCTAAACTCATCAATCCTAATGCTAGTGCAATTTTTTTCATTTTTGTTTATTTCCCTGGTCTGATATAGACGACATTAGTATCCAAAAGTCACAACAATTTATCAATTTTTGTATGTGACCGTTTAGTGTAACCTTGTAATTTGTGTTGGTAAATATGCTCACACGATTCCTAAAATAGAAAAAGATGGAAAGACAATGAAGATATCGCCACTGACGAAACAACTGATTACAGAAAGCATTTTAAAAACAACAATTCGTGGGCCGAGCCAGTTCAATTTACCGCCCAATACTTTACGTTTTGCTTTGGAACAAATGTGTCGTGCATTTCCCCAAAACCCCGATGTACAAATTCGTCCTATTCGCTTAGCCGGCTTAAAAGCCGAAGAAATCAAACCTCAACAGGCATCGACCCAACTCATTTTTCATATTCATGGGGGCGCATTTTTCTTGGGTTCGATGAACACGCATCGGGCGTTTCTGACTCAAGTTGCGGCACGCACGCAAATGCAAGTGTTACATTTGGATTATCCTTTATCCCCTGAAGCACAGTTCCCTGAAGCACTCGATGCCCTTTTTGATGTGTATGCGGTGTTATTAGATCAAGGGGTTCAAGCCAAAGATATTATTTTGTCAGGCGACTCTTGTGGTGCAAACTTGGCGCTTGCCTTAGCCCTTAAAATTCAACAGGAACAACTTCCACAAGTCAGTGGTTTGGTGTTAATGTCACCGTTTTTAGACTTGACGCTGAGCAGTGAGTCTTTGCGTTATAACCGTAAGCATGATGCGCTGTTAAGCATAGAAGCCCTCGAAACAGGCATTGATTATTATGTACCACGCTCGGTCGATCGAGCTGATCCATTGGTCTCGCCTTTTTTTGCCGAGCTCAAAGAACTACCTCCGATTCATATTCAAGTGGGTTCTAAAGAAATTTTATTGGATGATGCGCAGCGCTTTAAAGTCAAAGCAGAAGAAGCCGGCCTAGATGTCGAATTTATGCTGTACACTGGCATGTGGCATAACTTCCAAATGTTTAGCTCTTGGTTTGAAGAAGGACAACGTGCGCTGAGTGATTTAGCTGATTTTGCACACCGACTGGATCAGGACTAATCCGTGAAAACCAATTCCTGAAAACTGATCCCTGAAACTAATCAAAGTCACCATAAAAAAAGGTCAGCAGATGCTGACCTAAGAGGGAAATGTCATTCTGTTAAATGGCTTGAATTTGAGCCTGAGCTGTCGCCATTGCTTGTGCTTTCATGTCAGGTCCCATATTGACACCTTCGGCACGAATCACATCAATATCGCTAACACCTGTAAAATTAAATACGGCTTTTAATAAACCTTCTTGATAATCTACAGGGCTGTTATCGCCATACACGCCGCCACGACTGCTGGCAATATAGACTTTTTTATCACCTGCCAAGCCCACTGGACCTTGTTCTGTATATTTAAAGGTACGACCAGCAACACTGATACGGTCAATCCATGCTTTCAAAGTTGATGGCAAACCGAAGTTATACATAGCAGCACCAACCACAACCACATCGGCATCTAAATACTGTTGCAACAACTGCTCGCCTAAAGCCGATTGTTCTGCATTTTGACCCATCAAAATTTCACTGCTGAGATGTGGAATCTGCTGTACAGCTAAATCGAGATGTTGAACCTGTGCCGCATCACCATGTTTTTGCTGTAGCTGTTGTACAATTTCAGCGCTGAGTTGACGTGAAACTGAAGCGTCGCCCATGATGCTTGAATCAATATGCAGAATTTTCATGACTAAAACCTAAAGCTGTTGTTATTAACTTGAGCCTAGTGTAATCACTTTTCATAAATAGAATAATCCCGATCCTTATGACACTATGTTTTATTTTTAGAACAATCATTTTGAACTCGCAAAAAATTTAAAATTACTGAGCGGTTCTTGACCGTTATCAAGTGTAAATTTTCATGCTAATGTAAGCCTATAAAATGATATCTATATAAACTTTAAGAAAAAAACTGATAACTCGAACAGGGCAATGACACAGGATGACGGTGAAATCAAGCATACGTGACATGATCCTCCGCAATAGAATCGCCCAGTATTTACTGGAAGATGAAGTGGTGATGAATTGGAGTATCCTGAAAAAGTGTATGCTCATGCTGATGCTTGGCTCAGCCATTCATCTGCTTTGGATCATTTGGAAATTTTATGTTTATGTCACGCCAGAACTTTGGCAGTGGGTTAACCTTGAGCTCATCCACTCTCAATTGTGGACCAACATCGTCTTTTTTTGCTTAATGGTCCTGCTGATTTGGCCTTGCTATGCTGGAAAAGATAATCCCAAGATTCAGCTAATTTTACCTTATCTTTCGGTCGGCTTATTCGTCATTTCTTTATGTCGTGATGGTTATTTAATTGGCGTCATGAGTCCAGCCACTATGATCTCCTACGTGAGCCTTGTGACCGTTGGATTGGTACTATTTACACGAAAAATCGTCTATAGCATGCTGATTCCAGCCACGATTTTTTTATCCATTTGTATGTATTTAAGCATCCGCGGCATTATCCCCTATGCCCCGATTTTTCAACCTCATGCCTATGGCTATCAAAATAGTTTTTGGCTCTTCTCAATGATCTTTTTCATTGTTCCTATTTTATTAACCTGTTTGGCTTTATTTGAAATCTTACTCAGCCAATGGCGTCACCGAGAGCATCTGATTCAAAAACTTAGTCAAGTCGACCCACTGACCAATTTATTTAATCGACGCAGTATCAATCAGTGTTTGGAACAGCTCGATAGTGCTAAAACAGATACATATGCACTGGTCTTATTGGACTTAGACCATTTCAAACGCATCAATGATGAATATGGACACGATAAAGGCGATGAAACCTTGATTCTTGTCAGCCAAGTATTAAACCAACATTTACGCGGTAGTGATGTGGTTGGGCGGTTTGGAGGGGAAGAGTTTATTTTGGTGCTAAAAAATTCTAACTTAGAACAAGCGATATTCATTGCAGAGCGCTGTCGAAAAGCCATTGAGCAGCTTGAAATTTGGGGACATGATGGTCAGTCAATTCATGTGACAGCCAGTTTTGGTATTGCGATTTCTACGCCAGAATTGGTACCGCAACAATTGCTGACCCATGCAGATCAAGCGCTATACGCAGCTAAAGCTGGCGGCCGCAACATGGTGATGGCCTACACCGAACAACAAAGCTTTAGCCATTTGGTTTAAAACTTTTATACAGATCAGACGTGGCGTTGAGCTTTTAACGTGGATACTGTTCCATACGACGGACTGGCTGTTCCAGTTGAGCAGCCGCGATCCATGCCTCCACAGAAGGATGCTGCAAAATCTTTTGCATATAACGCTGTGTGTTGTCACTCACAGGTAACTGAAAGGTCTGTAAACGTGTTACCACGGGTGCAAAAAAAGCATCGGCAATAGTAAATTCACCGCATAGAAAGCCATCCACCGCAGGACGACTCGACCAAATCTGTTCGATTCGCGCTACTTCAGCACGCAATTCGGCATGTTCAGACCATAATATTTGACCATGGCGACCATAATCCGCCTGCAAATTCATACTGCATAAGCTACGCAATTGCATAAAACTACTGTGCATTTCCGCGCAAATACTCCGTGCCCATGCACGTTGTGTGGGATCTTTGGGCCACAGTGTAAGCTCTTGAAACTGCTCTGCCAAATATTCACAAATCGCCAATGAGTCCCAAATCATCACACCGTCATGTTGCAGTAGGGGCACCTTGCCATTGGCATGTAGGGCTAACATTTGCTGCTTGAACGCTGCGCCATCTGCTTCTTCAGAAAAAGGAATCAAGATCTCTTGAAAGGGTAAATTAAACGCGTGTAACACCAACCACGGTCGCATAGACCACGTCGAATAGTTTTTATTGGCAATATATAATTGCATCATTTTTATTCTCCACGCGATTTAAATTTTTCCAATTGCGCTAACAATTCTTTCTCGCTAAATGCGCCCGTCAAGCGCAGTCCACGTATCTCTTGATGCGCTGTATCTAAAAATAAATAGGTCGGTGGCCCTAAAATATCCCATTGATTGAGCAGTACTTGATGGGTTGCATCATACTGACTCAAATCCAACTTAATTAAGTAATACGGTGCCAAAGCCTGTTGCACTACTGTCGATTTTAAAACTTTATGTTCAATCGGCTGGCAGGCCACACACCAATCGGCATAGACATCAATAATTGCGGATTGACCTTGAGGAATTTCACTTAATAAACGTTGAAACTCTTCCGCTGTATGTGCCACATGCCAAGCACTTTGTTGTTGATTTTCTTCGACTAAAAAACGTTGGCTATGTTGATATTGACTGTACACAATATAAGGTACGGCGGCACAGAACACCAAGATATACAGCCATTTGAGCTGAGTACTGCGCCATAAAATGCGCCAAAGCACATAAGCGCTAAACACCAGACCCAGAGCAAGGGATAACCACTGTAACCAAGCTTCACTGATCAATGGTCGAATAAAATACAAAGCCAATGCCAACATAATGAAAGCAAAGAGCACCTTGATTTGATTCATCCACAAACCCGCTTTAGGCAATACCCGTGAGCCAAGGACACTGGCCAACAATAGCGGGGTCCCCATGCCAAAGCCGAGGGTGAATAACAATAACGCACCTTGCCACTGACTTTGGGTTTGGGAAATAAATAATAATGCGCCTGCCAACGGTGCTGTCATACAAGGACCGACCAGTAATGCTGAAATCATCCCCATGACCCCAGCGCCAACGAGACTACCGCCCTTTTGCATCGACTGAGCTTGGTCTAAGCGATTGACCCAACTGCGTGGCAATTTCAGTTCAAATAAACCAAATAAATTCAGGGCAAAAACCACAAAGAGTACGCTAAAGGCAATTAAGGTCGAGGGTTGTTGCAACCAACGCTGGAAATTCAAACCTGCAGACGACGCCACCAAGCCGAGAATGGCATACACCATCGCCATACTGGTGACAAAAGTCAGTGCAATCATCCATGCTTTTAAACCTCGGCTGTCGCGGACAATCAGTGAGGTTAAAATCGGCAGCATTGGCAATGAACAAGGGGTAAAAGCCAGCAAAAAACCCAGGCCAAAAAACAGCAAAAGTCCATAAAATATAGAGCTTTGCGCTAATTTTTCAGACCACATTTGGTCGCTTGCGGTATAGCGTTCAGAAGCCAGTGCAGCATTATCTGCCCTCTGCTGATCTAAACGATTCGCCGTAGGCTGTTCAGCATTATTTTCTGCTGCAAAGTCGAGTAAACGTTTGCTTGGAGTGGCTAGATTTTGCTGTGTGACCAAACCAGAAGCATCCGTTTCAAAGCTGATGCTCTGTGGTGGATAACACACCCGATCCTTGGCACAGCCTTGCCAATTGACTTGATAAGTCTGCAGTTTTTGAGTTGGAATTTTAAAACTCAACTGTTGGTAATACACCTGCGTATGACCATAGTTATCGTCTTTTAAATCCTCAGCAGCAGGCAAATCCAAAGCCAAAACTTGATTGCCCTGCTTCACCTCTATTTTGTGCTGATACAGATAATAATGCGCTGGAATATCCCAACTCAGCTCCGCCTGATCTGCACGATCGGAGACGACCGAGAAAGGAAAAGCATCTTCAGCTGAAAGTAATGCATCCTGAGCAGAGACGCCCATACTGAACGACAGCACAGCCGCTGCCGCAACATAAGTCCATTGTTTCATTCAGCTGAATTCATCCTCAGTCTGTATTTATACGTTTTAAAATTTAGGGTTCTTTTAGAACAGGTAAGATACGCCCAAACCGGACTGATAATTTTTATGACCGCCGGTGAGTTCTAGACCGACGCTCGCATCCAACTGCATACGATCCGAAACGGCATACGTCAGACCTGAAGCCAAAGACACTTCCTGATCGGTACTCTCTGCTTTGCGATAAACCAGCTCAGAAAAACCCGATAAATTACCCGCAATTTGATATTCCATTCCTGGAATGGCACTCACAGCCCAATCACCATCTTGAACTTCATAACGCATGGTCATTGAAGTCCCAATTGTATCGCTATAATCATAAGCCACAGCGGAAGTCAGACTATAAATATCGTCCTCAGCACTAAAACCTTCATTGCCTGTTGCAATAATCGCTTCAGCAAGAATAGCCATCGACAATTTCTCATCATTCAAATCAATAGCTTTTTTCAGGCCAATGCTGACATCACCCAAACCATCATCTTCAACTGAGCGACCCGCAACTTTGGTTTTAGACCATGCAGGACCTTGCCAACCCAATTGCAATTCCAAATCTTTTGCCAAACCAGTACGGAATAACATGTCTGCATTTAAAGTGGTGTTTTTTACTTTTTCACCATTTTCATCACGACTTTCACTATAGCTCGCTGCTGGCAAACTTTGTTCCCATGCCAAACGACCTACAGGGGTAATGCCTGTGCCCATACCCGCGCCCGGACGATCAAATGAAAAATCCGCCGCAAATGCAGACAGGCTCAAACTGGATAATGTTGCAATGCTTAAAACTTTAAATACAGTCATGTTTTTACTCACAATTATGCTAATTCTTTGGTCATTTTTGCGCCATGGCTACGCAAAAGCTCCAAGGTTTGTTTTTCTTCTTCCAATGCTTCTGACCAATTTACCGCATCAAAATCACAGTCAAAAAATAATTCACTAATCGACGATAAAATGGTTAAACCATCGCTATCAATCATATTTGGATTCACTTTTTCATCCAATAAACGCTGTACCGCAGGGACACATGCTGCACTCGCAGCATCCCATAATGGACCATAAATTTCTTCAGCATCCCATAAATGCACATTGGCTTTGGCTTGAATCAGCGCTTCCAAGATTTGCATATGTACATCTAAATGTTGTGTTTTCTGTTCTGCTGTTAAAGGTTGGCCTGCTTCATACGCTTCGCAAACCATTTCCCACCATTTAAACAAACCATCAGACCATACAGAAACCGCAGGTCCTTTCTCAAAGTCGATAAAATTTGGATTAAGACCATCTGCCAACAGGCGTTGCACCTGTGCAAGATCTTGTTCTTCTAACGCTTGCACAAAAAGCTGTTGTTGCGCTGTTAACATCTGGAAAGCTCACTTCAATTTATTTTGATCTATTATGCCGAATAAAGCTGCGTTTGTTTGAATTTCATGTAAAACAAAATACAAAACACACAAAAAAAGCCCCGCAGGGCTTTTTTTAAATTTTGAGACTTATTCGTCGTCTACGATATCATCCGCTTCAGCAAAAGCAGGTTGCGTACTGCGTGGGTTCTCTTTCTTTTCGAACACATGTTCAAGACTACGTTTAAGTCGATCAATTGCACCGTGAATAGCTGTATCTACATTATGACCACGATGGTTGACCACGACAGGCTTCAAACCTGCTGGACGCGCTTCAATCATACATTTGATGTCGTCGCTGCCGCCCTTGTCCCCATTTTCATCACTTAAATGCACCGAAAAGTGGGTAATGCGTTCACTATGGCGCTGAAATTCTTCATTAAGTTCTGCACGAACGTATGTAATTAGTCGATCACTGTTTATAATGTTTTTATCTGTACGGATTTCAATGTTCATAATATCATCCTCATATCTATCTGTATTAGCTATAAAAATTTGTGCAAAACTTATTATCTTGGCACGTTACATTTGCTGTAAATGTTACAGCAATGACCATCTTCAACTTTGTATGGAACATCGTCCTCCACATTGAATGATGAACACTTTAGAGTCTGCAGATCCGTGTCCTTATACTTCGAATATCGGTCTTAAGTTAGAATTTTGCAAGTGCTATTTTGATATTTTTTTAATATCCATAAAAAAAGTAAGACTTTATTGTAGATTTGCATTGTTTTAATTGATTTGGGTCATATTTTTGTGCATTTCCTCGACGCCCACCTTCTATTTGCACAATTCCATTCAAACTCAAAATCTCGCTTTTACCGTCATCGATCATGCACAGCGTATTTCCCCTTCAAATTACAAAACAATTTTGCCGTTGAGTAAAATTTGGCTTTATTTTTGCTTAATAATCTGTATGCTTTCAGTGCTTCTCGGGGGAGATATTTTTTAATGAAACTTACACAAATCGTTGCATCATGTGCATTAGCATCTGCTGCTGCTTTCACTCAAGCTTCACCTATCGTATGGCAAGATTTCAGCTTAACTGGCCTATATGGTGAAAATTATGTTGTGCCTTTTGATGGTGACAACAATGAACAGAAAACGATCACAGCTGAATATGCCGCTAAACTGAAATATTCAGATGTATTCTTCTTCGTTGACCAAGCTTGGGACAAAGATGATGAAGCATCGACTTACCTTGAGCTTGCACCGCGCCTTAGCTTAGGCGAAGTTTCTGGTAAAGACCTTTCTATGGGGCCGATCAAAGACGTTCTGATTGCAACGACTTGGGAACATAATGCCGGCTACGACAAAAATTCTGAGTTTAATAACTTCTTGTATGGTATTGGCTTTGCTTTAGACATTCCATATACACAGTATGCAAACATCAACTTCTATAAAGCCGATAATGATTCTAAATCAGCCGGTACTAAAGATGATTATCAAATGACGATCACTTATGCTGTGCCATTTAAAATTGGCTCTGAAGATTTTCTAGTAGATGCTTTCCTTGACTGGTCAACAGCTGAAAAAGGGGCGCAAGCTAGTGAATTAAACTGGACAAGCCAATATAAATGGAATATAGGTAAGCATATCTCTCCTAAGACTAAGCTCTACGTAGGTGTTGAACACTCGGTTTGGAACAACAAATATGGCCTGAAAGGTCAGGACCAAAACGATGTCAGCGCTTTGGTGAAATACCACTTCTAAGTTCGACTCAGAACGCGATGAAGAAAAAAGCAAGGTTCATCACCTTGCTTTTTTTATGCCTAAGTTTTTAAATTGACTTTATTTTTATCAGAAATTTGCGCATGTCTTTTCTCATTCGACCTGCAACTCCACAAGACTTAGCGGCCATTCTCGCAATCTATAATCATGAAGTTCTCAACGGCTTTGCGACATGGAATGATCAAGCTTACACTCTTGACTCTTTTCAACAGAAATTGCTGGATTTCCAAAAGCAAAATTTTCCTTTTGTGGTGATTGAAGATCAGGATCAACAGCAAATCGCCGGTTATGCTGACTATGGTTCTTTCCGCCATTTTGCTGGCTATCGACATACTGTTGAGCATTCTGTCTATATTGACCCAAACTATGCTCGACAGGGTCTTGGTCAGCAATTATTAGAGCACCTAATTCAGCATGCCAAAAGCCAAAATATGCATGTCATGATTGCAGGCATTGATCACGGCAATAGCGCCTCGATTGCCCTGCACAAAAAATTAGGCTTTAAGCAAACAGGTTATATGCCTGAAGTGGGACAAAAGTTTGGTGAATGGCGTGATCTGGTCCTGATGCAACTTCAGTTATAACCCGTGTTGAGCTGTGTTTATGGTAATTTATCCAAACGAATACCATCTTGAATTACACTCAGCACCGATAAATTATGACGCACCGCATCACGATAAAGATCTTGTAACTGTAAAAAAAGTAGTTTTAATTCGGCCAATTTAAGCTCTTGCTCAGGTGCGGTTTCTGCAATCGTGACCAAATAACGTTTTTTGATTTCATCCACGCTTAACTGTTGTAATGCCTGATGGATTTCTGCAACGCGAACTACAGTATTGTAATGCACTGCAAGGCTCAGTCCCGGTCGTCGCTCTGACAAAGGATGTTCTGCCTGAATGGCATAACTCAGTGCCGCAACTGAATCACTGTTCACGCTTAATAATGGATTCAACTCTTGCCACGCTTCCCCTAAAAAAAAGGAGTGTTGTACAAAAGGTGAATCCAAGACATCTTGAGGGGTTTCTGCTTCTAAAATCAGTGTTTCCAAATCATTCGGTGGGATCAAATATAATATCGCGTCCATATTCTTATCTTCTTGTTATGTATTTAGTTAAGATTAACTTTTATTGAGCAATAATTATACAATTTTTTGTATATCAGCTGACTTATTCAATTCATGTATAGCCCAATCTATTCCGACTGAAATCATAAGTAACTCACTATTACTATGCTTACCGCCAATTCAATTAGACCACCTGCTATCAAAAAACAAATGCATGTCTAAAGTTTAAAAGCGAATTATTTCAAAGTATGAATTTTATGCGCTAAAATTTAAAATTATCAAAATTAATCAGGGGGATAAATGGCAAAATTCTTAAATACCAGTGGCACTAACTTCTTTCTTGAAGAGTTAATCAAAAATGCCAAAGAGCGTTTGATTTTAATCAGCCCCTATTTACGTTTAAATGACCGTATTAAGGAGCTTCTTGAAGATAAAGACCGTATGAAAATTGATATTCGTATTGTCTACGGTAAGAGTGACTTACATCCAGATGAAATAAAATGGATGCAAAAACTGGATTATGTCCGCGTGAGCTTTTGTAAAAATTTGCATGCAAAGTGCTATTTAAATGAAGGTGAATGCATTATTTCAAGTTTAAATCTTTATGAATTTAGCCAAGTAAATAACAATGAAATGGGGATTTTAGTTCGTAAATACGAAGATGATGAAGTCTTTAAAGATGCCTATGAAGAAGCCCAACGTATTATTCGCATCAGTGATGAAGTACGCATTACTTTAGATGAGGTGAAAGCAGAAAAACCTACTATTGAAAAAAATGAAGAAGAATCACTTTTACAATCTAAATTAACCAGTTCAAAACTCGCCGCAAAGCACAAATTAAAACCCCCTGAATTATTAGAACTATTGGTGAGTAAAGGGTTACTTGAAGAAAAAGCAGAAGGTAAGCATACGCTTACAGATTCAGGTAAATTCATTGGAGGAGAATTCAAGCCCAATCAATATGGTGGCTATTTTCTTTGGCCTGAAAACATTGAACTTTAATCCACATAAAAATTTCCTCCCTTTAAGCATTACAGCCGTGAGTAAAATACCTTCCCCCTCTCTTGCCCCAAAATATGGAGCAAAAGAGGGTATTAAACAACCTAAATCGCCACCAGTTCCCGAATGCCTTTTTCGGGCATTTCACTACCGACACCTTGTGCAATCACTTGCCCCCGCGCCATCACGGTATATTCATCTGCCAGTTCTTCTGCAAAATCATAAAACTGTTCAACCAAAACAATCGCCATTTCTCCACCATCGGCTAACTGACGAATCACACGGCCAATGTCTTTAATAATCGACGGCTGAATGCCTTCGGTCGGTTCATCTAAAATCAATACCCGTGGTTCGGAAGCGAGCGCACGGGCAATCGCCAATTGTTGCTGCTGACCACCAGATAAATCTCCACCTCGACGATGTTTCATTTCATCCAATACGGGGAAAATCTCATAGAGATGTTCTGGCACTTTTCGGGTTTTAGCGCCTTTAAATTTTGCCATCCCAATCAAAATATTTTCTTCAACGGTCAAGGTCGAGAAAATATCCCGCCCTTGCGGTACATAAGCTAAGCCTTCACGTACACGCTGTTCTGGACTCAGCTTAGAAATATCTTTGCCATCCAGTAAGATCTGCCCAGACTTGATCGGTAAAATGCCCATTAAACATTTTAAGAGGGTGGTTTTACCCACACCATTTCGCCCGAGCACCACTGAACATGCCCCCACGGGAGCGGCAAATGTCACATCTCTTAAAATATGACTGCCACCATAAAACTGATTGACGTCTTTGACTTCTAACATGGTCTGCTCCTTAACGTCCGAGATATTTTTCAATGACATCTTCATTGGCTTGGACTTCGGCCAATGTACCCTCTGCCAAAATCGCACCTTGCGCCAACACGGTGACTTTTTCACTGATGGTGTCAATAAAGCTCATGTCATGTTCAACCACGATAAGGGTATGGTTCTTTTTCAATTCTAAACACAGCTCTGCGGTACGCTCTGTTTCAGCATCGGTCATTCCTGCTACAGGTTCATCCAGCAAAATCAATTTTGGACGCTGCATTAGTAGCATGCCTATTTCTAACCACTGCTTTTGACCATGTGACAACAGCCCTGCCGGTTTATGGATCAATTCTTCTAAGCGGATTTGTGCTAAAGATTCGTCCAAGGCGTTTTGCGCATCTGGATCGAGTTTGCTGAAAAAACTCTTTTTCACCCGTTTATCTTTAGGTGCAGCCAATAACAGATTTTCCATCACGGTAAAATTTTCAAATACGGTTGGCTTTTGAAACTTACGACCGATTCCGGCTTCTGCTATTTGCTCCGTGCTCATTTTTGCCAAATCATAGGTTTGCCCAAAAAAAGCCGAACCTTCTGTTGGGCGAGTTTTACCGGTAATCACATCCATCAGCGTGGTTTTGCCTGCACCATTGGGACCAATGATGCAGCGCAGCTCACCTTCTTTGATATATAACGACAAATCATTTAATGCGCGGAAAGAATCAAACCAAACGCTGACTTTTTCTAAATACAGGGCAATCCCGTGACTGAAGTCCGCACCCTGCTCTTTCGGTCGTCCATAACCTTCTGCGGCATGACCGCCATGCGGTTGAACCCATTGATCATTCATTCGCTGCGCTCCTTTTTAAACCGCTCTAATAGCCCAATCACGCCATTTGGCAGGAATATCGTTACCACAATAAACAGCGCACCTAAAATCAATAGCCATACCTCTGGATAAGCCACCGTGAAATAGGTCTTCATCCCGTTGATCAAACCTGCACCCAGTATCGGGCCAATCAGCGTACCGCGACCACCTGCAGCCACCCACACCGCCATTTCAATCGAATTGACAGGGTTCATCTCACTCGGGTTAATAATGCCAACTTGGGGTACATACAGAGCGCCTGCAATCCCTGCGATCACGGCAGACAACACCCATGCAGAGAGCTTGTACCATAAGGTGCGGTAACCTAAATATTGCAAACGGTTTTCACTGTCACGAATTGCACCGAGTACACGACCATAGGGTTTATTCATCAGGTGGCGTAAGCCGACAAAACAGACCAGCAAAGTCAGCGCAGTGAGGAAACACAAGGTTGCACGCATTGGTGCAGAGGTAATATCCATACCCAAAATGGTTTTAAAACCGGTAAAGCCGTTGTTACCGCCAAAGCCGGTTTCATTGCGGAAAAACAGTAGCGCCGCAGCAAAGGTCATGGCTTGGGTAATAATTGAAAAATACACGCCTTTAATTTTTGAGCGGAAGGCAAAGAAGCCAAAAATGAAGGCAATCAGTCCTGGGACCAAAACCACCAAAGCCAATGCCCACACGATATGTTCAGTACCCATCCAGTACCACGGTAGCTCGGTCCAACTCAAAAAGCGCATAAAGTCGGGTAAGCCATCGCCTGCCGCTTCACGCATGAGATACATGCCAAAGGCATAGCCGCCCAAGGCAAAGTACAAACCATGCCCCAAGCTTAAAATGCCGGCATAGCCCCAAACCAAATCTAAGGCCAATGCCACCAAGGCGAGACACATAATCTTGCCAATGAGCGTGACCCAATACGCTGATAAATGCAGTGCTGAATCGGCGGGTAATACATGTAACCAAGGTAAAATCAGTAAAATGGCAAAGCACACGGCAATCGCCATACCGCTATAGGGTTTATCCGATAATAACGAAGTGATTTTCATGCGCTTACTCCACAAAACGGCCTTTGATGGCAAACAAACCTTGTGGACGTTTTTGAATAAACAAAATCACAAGAACCAGTAGAATAATTTTCGCTAAGACTGCACCCATGCCGATTTCCAGCACTGTGCCACTGACACCTAGACCTAAAGCCGCCAATACTGCGCCCCATACTTGGCCAACACCGCCAACCACAACCACCAAGAACGCATCGATAATATAGTTTTGTCCTAGGTCAGGACCGACATTGCCGACTTGTGCTAAGGCACAGCCTGCTAGACCTGCAAGCCCCGAACCTAAACCAAAAGCCATCATGTCAATGCGGCTAGAACGGATACCAACGGCCTGTGCCATTTGACGGTTTTGCGTCACGGCACGAACAAATAAACCAAAGCGGGTTTTATTCAGCAAGTAAACCAGCAACAGGAGTACCGCAATGGTAAAGCCAATAATGGCAATACGGTTATAAGGCAGCATCAGGCTCGGTGTCACGGCAATGCCCCCAGACAGCCATGAAATATTCGACACCTCAACGTTCTGCGCTCCAAAAACCATACGCACCAATTGCATTAAAATTAAGCTCACACCAAAGGTGGCTAATAGCGTTTCCAATTGACGGCCATACAAGGGACGAATAACAGTACGTTCAATCAACATGCCGATCAAAGCGCTAACAAAAAATGCAGCAGGAATCGCGGCAATCAAGTACCAATCGACATAGCTACTGAGATAACTCTTAAACAGGCTTTGCACCACATAAGTGGTATAGGCCCCGATCATGATCAGTTCACCATGCGCCATGTTAATCACGCCAAGCAGACCATACGTAATGGCTAAGCCCAACGCCGCCAGCAATAAAATACTGGCCGTGCTCAGTCCAGAAAAGACATGTCCAGTCCATTCACTGGCCTGAATACGGGTTTTAATATTGCTCTTGGCTTCTGTCAGTGCGGCTTTTAACTCGGGATGCAGGTTGGCTTGTTGTAATTCCTGTTCCACCATCGCCAATACATCGGGACGGTTAGAATCTTGCAGCACTTTAGCCGCCTGTATTTTTTGTAAAACATCAGGGTTTTGATAGTCCAAGCGCGCTTTAAGCTGCGCTAAACGGGCTTTAACTTTGTTATTTTTTTCATTTAAATACAATTGATTAATATTTTTAACATCCAACTCAGCCAAGTTATTTTCTAAAATATCAATTGCATCCAAACGTTGGTTTAAATCATCCGATTGCAGCTTTTCTTTCGCTTGCGCAAACGTTAAGGCTTTACGAAGGGTATTCACCAAGGTGACTTGAGATAAATCGGCAGGCCAATCCGTCACGGTTTGCAAATCAGGATAGCTCAATAATTTTTCGTCAGTTTCTAAAATATAGGTTTGACCGCTTTGACCACTATATAACTGGTCTTTTTCGACCAATGCGGCCAACTGATCTAAGGATTCAATATCGCCCGGCCATTGATTCAGTAAGCTGCGGCGCTCGGTAAAACTACCGCGAACAAATTGCTGAATGGCGTCACCTTGCTGCACAGATTGCACCGTAGGTGCCACATCTGCTGCTGTTTCTGCATGCACGATTTGCAGACAGAATAATTGGCTCAGGAATAGAAACAGGATCGGGAAATTGCGTAATTTTTTCATCTTATAAGCATCCCTATTGAGTAATAGAACAACCCCATCTAGGGATCACATCAAAACATGCCCACTACACAATGGCAGTAGGCATTTGGATTGAATTATTTCGGGATGTACGGGCTCCATGGCTCTGCAGCAATGGTTTTTGCGGTTTTGTGCACCACATCAAACTGACCATCGGCACGGATCTGACCAATCATGACTGGTTTATGCAAATGATGGTTCGACGCATCCATTTGCAAGGTATAGCCCGATGGCGCTTTAAATTCTTGGCCGGCCATAGCTTCACGCACTTTATCGACATCTGTGCTTCCTGCTTTTTCTACCGCTTGTTTCCACATATTGATGCCGACATAGGTAGCCTCCATCGGGTCATTGGTCACAAATTTATCGGCATTTGGCAGTTTGTATTCCACGGCATACTGCTTCATTTTATTGGTGAATTCAGTATTCACTGGATTTTTCACCGACATGAAGTAGTTCCACGACGCCAAGTGTCCTACCAGCGGCTTGGTATCGATACCGCGTAATTCCTCTTCACCCACAGAGAACGCCATCACTGGAATATCCGCAGCTTTGATGCCTTGGTTGCCCAATTCACGATAGAACGGCACATTTGAATCGCCGTTAATGGTCGAGATCACAGCAGTCTTTTTCCCTGCCGCAAACTTCTTCACATTGCCCACAATGGTTTGATAGTTGCTATGACCAAATGGGGTATATTCTTCCATGATGTCTGCATCGGCAATGCCTTTCGACTTCAAAAATGCACGTAAGATTTTGTTGGTGGTACGTGGGTAAACATAGTCTGTGCCCAATAGTACAAAGCGTTCTGCCTTACCACCCTCTTCACTCATCAGATATTCAACAGCAGGAATCGCTTGCTGATTCGGTGCTGCACCTGTGTAGAAAATATTTTTAGACTGTTCCTGACCTTCATACTGAACAGGGTAGAACAATAAGCCATTTAATTCTTCAACCACGGGTAAAACCGACTTACGAGATACCGACGTCCAGCAACCAAAAATCACGGCTACTTTGTCTTGGGTAATCAACTGACGGGTTTTTTCCGCAAATAGTGGCCAGTCCGATGCCGGATCCACCACCACAGGTTCTAGTTTTTTGCCCAATACCCCGCCATTGGCATTAATTTCATTAATCGCCATCAAGGCCGTATCTTTTAGAGAAGTTTCTGAGATCGCCATCGTGCCTGACAGCGAATGTAAGATCCCGACTTTAATAGTATCGCCACTTGCTGCAGCGGCTTTTGGTTCTGATGTAGCGCTTTCTGTTTTTTCTTCTGCAGGTTTTGAACAGCCCGTTAAAGCAATCGCCCCAGTCATCGTTGCCGCTAAAATACTTTTAGCAAATACATTGCGTTGAAACATTATTCACACTCCCAACCTAAGCTTGTAATTCACATTTTTAAAATGCATTTGTTGTCTTTCATCACAACAGAGCAATTCAATAACTGTGCCAAGCCTTATTTTTTATTTTAATTGAGTGCTTTTATTTATTTTTAAATGTTATTTTTCACATAGTTACAATCATAAAATTTGCTTTTAATTTTTTATTGGTCGATTCAAAAATCGTAAAATCACCGCAAAGATGCATACAAACTTGTATCCAACATTTGACCTATAATTGAACAATTTTGCGACGTTTTTCAAAAAACACGGTGTTTTGGCACACAAATCATGCAGCTTTTCCTAAATTTGAAGCAAAAAAAAACCACTTGCGTGGTTTTTTCCTTGTTGCAATTTTAAACCGCTAAATCGGCCAAATTACCCTTCTGTTCCAACCAATATTTACGGTCTGAAGAGCGCTTCTTCGCCAATAATTTGTCGAGTAAACCTGAAGTAAACTGTACGTCATCCAAGTCCAGTTGCACTAAACGACGTGTATCGGGATCCATAGTCGTTTCACGCAGCTGACTCGCGTTCATCTCGCCCAATCCTTTAAATCGAGTGATTTGAGGATTTTTGGTTTTACATTTCTTTAAGATGCTTTCTAGTTCATCTTCATCCAAGGCATAGTGCACATCTTTATTGTCATCTATACGGAACAGCGGTGGCATCGCCACAAACAGATGCCCTTCCTCAACCAAAGTATGGAAATGTTTGACGAACAGTGCGCAAAGTAAAGTTGCAATGTGCAAACCATCCGAGTCGGCATCGGCCAAGATACAAATCTTGCCATAACGGAGTTCTGACAAGTCGTCACTGCCCGGATCAACGCCAATGGCAATCGCAATATCATGTACTTCTTGCGATGCCAAAACTTCGTCTGAAGACACTTCCCAAGTATTTAAAATCTTACCACGGATCGGCATGATCGCTTGGAAGTTCTTATCACGTGCTTGCTTGGCAGAACCACCTGCAGAATCCCCTTCCACAATAAACAGTTCTGATTCTTCGAGGGTATGACCTACACAGTCAGCCAATTTACCTGGTAAAGCTGGACCTGAAACGATCTTTTTACGTTCAACTTTTTTCGCAGCTTTTAAACGGCGACCGGCCTTGGCAATCACCATTTCAGCCAGTTGCATGGCAATATCGGAGTTTTGATTCAGCCACAGTGCAAAGGCATCTTTGGCAATATTTAACACCACACCAGAGGCTTCACGGCTTGAAAGTCGTTCTTTGGTCTGACCCGAAAATTGTGGCTCTTGGAATTTCAAAGACAGAATAAAGTTGACGCCATCCCACACATCTTCGGCAGACAGTTTCATATTCCGTGGCAATAAATTCCGTAATTCACAGAATTCACGAATCGCATCTGTCACACCCGAACGTAAACCGTTGACATGGGTACCGCCCTGCGCGGTCGGGATGAGGTTCACATACGACTCTTGAATGGACTCACCGCCTTCCACATTCCAACAAATCGCAAACTCGGCGCTGGCACGCTCTGCTTCACCAGTCGCCACAAATGCAGGGGCAGGAACGATGTCACGGTCTTGCAGTTCATCCATCAAATAGTCAACCAGACCATTTTCAAACTGCCATTCAATTTTTTCGTTATTGATTTGATCGACATAAATGATTTGTAGACCGGCTGCCAATACTGCTTTGGCTTTTAAATTATGTTTAAGTGCTTTTAAGGCAAATTTAGGCGAGTCAAAATATTTCGCTTCAGGCCAAAAATGCACGGTTGTTCCTGTCGCACGTTTGGCACATTTACCTTCTAAAACTTCCAGTGGCGCAACTGGCTCACCGTGTTCAAAGGCCATTTTATACAGGTTGCCATGACGTTGAACTTCCACCTCAACACGGTTGGACAATGCGTTGACGACAGAAATCCCCACACCATGCAGACCACCTGAAAATTGATAATTGTCTGTGCTGAATTTACCGCCGGCATGTAGTTTGGTCAGAATGATTTCAATCCCGCTTTGACCATACTCAGGATGGATGTCAACTGGCATCCCACGACCATTATCTTCAACTGACAATGAGCCATCTTTATACACTGTCACGGTAATTTTATTGGCATGTCCTGCAAGCGCTTCATCGACGGCGTTATCTATCACTTCCTGCGCCAAATGGTTTGGTCGTGTAGTGTCTGTATACATCCCCGGACGACGACGTACCGGATCTAGGCCAGATAAAACTTCAAGTGATTGAGCCGTATATTGCGTCACGTTGCAAAATTCCCTGCTTTTTTGGTTAAAACATTTCTTCAAGCGCTACAGTATATGCTTTTTTATTAAAATGCATATCTCTTGCGATCAGCCGCCATTTTCTTAAACAATTTAAACGTCAAATGATGTCGTAACTGCCCATTTTTTGTATGTTGGATCTAGCTTTTCAGCATTTGGATTGGATCATTTTATTTAGGCATATTTTTGACAGCATCGGACAAAAACTGCAAGAGCATCGGTATTTTTTCTGCAAAATCATCCATGCCATGCGTTCCACCCACCTCAGTGATCAGCATAGCCGTGCCGGCTTGAACCGCACTATAAAAACTAGTGGCATCACGATAATCCAAGGTTTCATCACCTTGTTGGAGCAAGACCAACAGTTGATCTGCATTTTCAACCTTAGATACCGCCAAAGCCTGCATTTGATTGAGCTGTGCATCATCCAAGCACCACGTTTTAGTCACCTGATAGGGCAATGCCGTCTCGCCAAATAAATCACGAAATAAATGCCAAGGACGTACCGCGGGATTAATCAACACAGCAGGCACATGGTACTTCGCCATTAACTGTGTGGCATAGAAGCCGCCTAAACTGCTACCGACCAAAACCACATTATCCAAACCTTCAATCAGCTCTGACATCTGCTGCATTACCTGTAGCGGTGGCATATTCAAATCTGGCAAATGCACGTGCACACCATTTAAGTCTGCGCAATGGCGCCGCAGTATCTGTCCTTTCACTGAATTTGAGTTACTTTGAAAACCATGCAAATACACAATATTCATCATTTTGATTCCAAATTGATCTTTAAATTGCTTTAAAAGTGGCATATAAGTGCTAACTGCGTCACATTTTCTAAATTTGAATTTTTAGTAAAATTGTCAGACAAAAGGCATTCACCGACAGGTCTGTTATCGGTATTGTAAAAGCTGTTCGTGAGAATTTTATAAAATAAACAATGAAACTTCAGGCTATTCCAGTAATAAATACAATCGAGGAATAGCATTGAATGTAAGGATAGGAACATTATGCCTAGCTTAACACCATTGCATGAAACCTATTGTAAATGGGACCGCACGCCGCCCAGTCAAGCAGATGTACTGGAAGGTTTGGCACAACTCGTGACAATGCGTTTTAGTGATGTCGTGCATGACTTGATCAAAAACATTCAACGTGAAATTTTAATCAGTATTTTTGGAATGAGCGAACAAGGCTCGAAAGCCTTTCATAAGCAGCCAACCATTGCACGGATTTACGAATTTTCTTACAACACCTTTTTCAATTATGGCAATTATTTACTCGCACCAACGCTGCGTAGCATTATTGAAAAATTCCCACGCTTACACGACAAACCGCTCACGCCGTCTTTACATTTTCTAGTGGGCGCGCTGAATGGGGTCTTGGGCGACTATTTACTGAAATATCACAACCCGATGGCCTTACCCATGGTGGTTTACGACCATTATGGTGCGGTACAAAAAGGCGAATTAACCGGTCGTATTACCCTGTTGATTCATGGGCTGTGCATGAATCATCTGTCATGGTCGACAGCCAAATATGGCGGCATTGGTGAAAAATTACTTTCTCAACGTGACCATAACACCATGCTGTATTTAAATTACAATACGGGTCGTCGTATCTCGACCAATGGTCGCAACCTAGCCAATACATTAGAAGATTTGGTCCGTCGCAACCCCGGCATTACCAGTATCGACTTAATTGGTCATAGTATGGGGGGCTTAGTGTCCCGTAGTGCCATTTTTTATGGCAAACAAAATATGTATCAATGGATTCATCAAGTCGAAAATCTAGTCTGCTTGGGCTCACCACATCATGGTGCTGTGCTTGAACGTGTCGGATTTCATCTGCAAGATCAATTGGGGCGTTTCCCCTTGGTCAAAATCGTGGGCCACGTGGTGAATATTCGTAGTAACGGCATTTTAGATTTGCGCTATGGCAGCGTGCGTGATGACGATTGGGAACATAATGATGTCCGCATTGGGCTCATGGATGACAACCGTAAACCTGCCCCGATTCCATCACATATCAATACCTACCTCGTGGCAGGGACCATTGAATATGAACATCGTCGCAATAAAACGCGACATGTGATTGGAGATTACTTGGTCAGTGTGAAAAGTGCATTGGGGGAACACCCAAATGCACGGTATCAACTGAAAGTGCCAGATTCACATAAAGCGATTTTTTATGGTCTGAACCATTTCGAAATTCAGCATCACCCGCAAGTAGCCGAGCAAATCGTGCATTGGTTCTATCCAAACAATGACGATAAAGCTTGTGATCATATCTATGAATTTATGATGGACTTGGAAAGTATGGAAGGCATTGCCCTGACCTAAGGTAAACTTCCCCCATTCAGACTCGTAAAAAAAGCCCTCAACTGAGGGCTTTTTTTTGCATGATAGAATTAAAACTTATCACGTAAACGTGGGACTGGTTTGCTTGGGTATTTACGCAATAACTGCCAAAGACTGAGCAAGGTTAATACCGCAAAAAACACCAATGACCAAACCGGTAACGATTGCCCCAAGAAGGTCCAATCTACTTTGGCACATTCACCAGAGCCGGTCAGTACTTGTTCAAAGACCGATTTTAAAGGCAGTGTTTCTACCCAATAATCCAGTCCTGGGCCACAGCTAGGTACTTTGTCTGGCGGTAAGTTTTGCAGCCAAATATGACGCGCAGCCACCCCAGCAGACCATAAAATCGACAGTGTCCCCAACGATGCGTAAATGCGTTTACCCCAATTCGATGCTGGATTGTGAATCAACGCAATCAATGAAATGATGCCGAGTCCAATCAAACCAATACGTTGGAATACGCACAACGGACAAGGTTCTAAGCCTTGTACATGTTCTAAAAACAGCGCAAAAGACATACCGATCACGCTGGCTAAAAACAACAAACCACTCACGAAGCGGAAACTCCATTTCATGGTAAATCCTCTTAAATTTTTTATCTAAAGTTTTTCAAATATTCTTCAAAACTCAAGGTGCAGTCTTGCTCAAGTTGAGCCTGTTTTTCTAAAGACTGCTCAGCAGCTTGTGCAAAGTATGCTGCAGTTTCAGGGCTCAAGACATGCTGCTCATACACTTCAGCATGTTGTAAGGCCATAAAGCTACCAAAGCCCCAAGTTCCACCTTGTTCTAAAGTATCGCTAATCATACGTGCCGACAATGTTTCATCGACTTCATCGATGCGTGATTGCATCACAGCCATTGCCTGAGTGTAAATATCTGTATTGTAAGAATCATCCAGCAATTCAGCCAACGGTTGCATCGCTGCAACATGTGTACGACACCATGTTTCAATTGGAATCGCCTGACCTTGCTGTAAAATCACTGCGTTTGGCGCACGACCACGGTTTACTACTTCCGCCTGATTTTTCTCAATTTCATTTTGTTCGGCATCTAACAATGCTGGGCTGTCTTGCAATAAACAGTATAAAGCCACCACTTCAAGCAAGCCTGCTGTGTCTTCATTGATCCCAATCGGGCTATAAGGATTGACGTCTACCGCACGTAATTCAACATAACCTACGCCACGATTTTGCAGGGCTTCAGAAGGTGTTTCACCATCCTGCGGCACTTGTTTCGGACGAACCAAACTGTAGTATTCATTTTCAATTTGCAATACATGGTCATTAATTTGAATCGGTTCACCCTGTTCATCATTTAAACCTAAATGACTAAATGCGGCATACGGGGTATGCACCGCTTTTTGCAAACCTTCCAAATATGCCTGAATGTCGTTGTAGTGAATCCCTAACTGTTTTTGTGCTGAATTCTGATAGCCAAAATTTCCCATACGCAGCGCCGTTGCATAAGGTAAAAATAACGTGCCTTTTAAGAGTGGTAACAGCTGATGTTCACGTCCGGTCATAAAACATTTACACACCGACGGGCTCGCCCCAACCAAAAACATCACCAATGGCGTTAAACGGATAAAATTACGGATCAGGCCAAAATAACGATGACTACGATAATCCTGTAAGCTCAATGCTTTGAGGGCATCGTCAGTTTCGTGCTGTTGTAGTGCTTCAAAGAAATGATCTGGGAAGGATAAATTATAATGCACCCCTGAAATGGTCTGCATCCGGCGACCATAACGCACCCCTAAACCACGACGGTACAAGGTTTTAAAGCGCCCAATATTCGAGCTGCCATATTGCGCTAAACGAATACTGTCTTCGTCTTTATCCAACATGCATGGCATCGACAACGGCCAAAGTTTTTCACCATGTTCTAAATGCGTATGCGCAACAGCATGAATATCTTGCAGATAATTCAACGCCTCGGTAATGGTTTCTTTTGGCGGTGTGATAAATTCCATTAAAGCTTCAGAATAGTCTGTCGTAATATGCGGATGAGTCAAAGCCGCACCCAAGGCTTGGGGATGGTCGGCCTGAGACAAGAAACCGTTGCTTTGCATACGTAAGCTTTCACGCTCAATACCGCGCAACATTCCTTTAATCAGCGAAGAATCTACCCAAGTCGGTAAAATGTCTTGAGAGGTCGATTCGGGTTGACTCATTGCTATCTCGCTTAAATGGAAGAAACTACTAAAATAAAATCATCAGTTTATATCAGTATAACGCGATTTGAAGTGGGCAAATGACCCACTGTATAGTTTTGAGACAAACCGTGATTTTATTTTGGCAATTTTTTATCACAAACTTACTCTATATGACATTTGAAATTTGTGATTTTATAAACAAATATATGCTAATAATGCTTAAAACTTATGAATTATCAAGATATTCTCGAATTTTGGTTTAACCCAGAAAATCAGCCTAATTGGTTCGCTAAAAGCAATAATTTTGATGTTTTAATCGAAAAAAAGTTTAAAGACATCCATCAAGCGGCCAGTCAAGCAGAACTGTGGCAATGGCGCACCACAGCCGAAGGTCGCTTGGCTGAAATTATTGTTTTAGATCAATTTTCTCGAAATTTATTCCGTGATTCTGGCTTGGCTTTTGCCCAAGATGCACTGGCTTTGGCGCTTGCCCAAGAAGCCATCGCGCAGGGTTTAGATCTACAATTAAGACCTGAACAGCGCTCATTTTTATATATGCCCTTTATGCATAGCGAATCGACAAAAATTCATCAAAGCGCGTTAAAATTATTTGAGCAACTGGGCAATCCGATCAACTTAGAATTTGAAAAAAAGCATAAAGTGATTATCGATCGATTTGGACGTTACCCTCATCGCAATTTGGTATTGGGCAGAACATCCACAGCAGAGGAATTGGAATTTTTAACCCAGCCCAATTCTAGCTTTTAATTGACGGCTTTTGGCCAGTATCTCCCCTTGCCAAGAACCGACTGAACAGGAGTATGCGCATGAACAAACTCATTATCGCAGCAGCCATGACCGCAGCACTGGGCTTCACCGGCTGTGCAAGCACCCCATCGAAGCCTTTAACCTTCGAACAATTGGGTCGTTATACTGCAACGCCATTAAATGCTCAAAGCTATCGGATTAGCTTCCAAGCTAGACCCAATATGAGCTATGGCACTGCCGAAGAAATCACCTTGGTTAAAGCCGCTCAAACCACCCTACACAATGGCTTTCAATATTTTAAAGTCATGGATGACCCGAGTAACCGGAGTCAAAAACCGCCACGCCAAGCAGTGATTTACCCAGACCCTATGCCTTATCCATATGGCTATTACCGTCGCCATCCCGGCTTTTGGCCAGGCCCGTTTTATGACGTTCCACAGGTGGTCACACTCGATCCAACTCAAGTTTCCTACAGTATTACTTGCTATAAAGATCGTGCCAAAGCCCCTCAGGATGCCTTTGATGCTCGCTTGATTTTGCAGTCACTCGGGGCTAAATATGGTCTAGACAGCGAAGGAAATCCTTTGCCTGTAGCCGCTGAGCCTGCCACCAAATAAGTCAACCCATAGAGACCCGATCATTGATGAACCCAACTGAACAGCCCGCTGTTTCACCCAGTCTGCAACGCAGTAAACGCTTTGCCACCATTGCTTTGGTGGTGGCGGTGCTGGCGTGGATTGCATTGATGATCGCAGCTAAATTGCTGCCTGAATACGTCTGGCTTATTCATATTTTGATGCTTTCAGCAGAAGCTGGCGTGGTTGGTGGTTTGGCAGACTGGTATGCGATAACTGTCTTATTTCGCAATCCTTTTGGTCGGATTCCGATTCCCAAATTTTTACGTGACCACACTGAAATTATTCCACGCAATAAAGCACGCATTGCCGAGTCGATGGGCCGCTTTGTTCAGGAAAATTTTCTTTCACCTCAAGTGGTTGAAAAAAGCTTAGCGGAGACGGATCTCTCACTTGCCGTCGGGAAATGGTTGGCCAATCCGCACAATAATGCGCAAGTGACCCAAGTCATTCAGCAAACGGTACCGAAAATTTTCGAATTTGTCGGTCAGGAACAAATTGGACGATTTATCCAAAATAACAGCGTGCAATGGGTGCGCAATACGCAAGTCAACCATCTTGCCAGTGAAATGCTGCGGGCAGTTTTAGAAAATGATTTCCATCAAGACGTCCTGCAACGTGGACTAGATTTAGCCCATGATTGGATGTTACAGCACCCCGAACAAACTCGTGATTTATCTCGTCAATTGTTTAAAGAACTCGGGGTTTGGAAGCTCGCCAAAGGTGCGAGCTGGATTGGTATTGATGTACAGCAGCGAACCATTGATTCACTGGTTAGTCGTGTCGAGTCCATGCTTGCCGACCATGAACATCCGTGGCGCCGTAAAATCGAAGACATGGCACAGCAGCTCATGCAGCAACTGGCGGACAATCAGAGTGTTGCCAGCCAACGCCTAAACAGCACCAAAGATGCCATGCTCGATAGTCCACAAATGTTGAATTTTATCAGTGGTGCAGTGGTGATTTTATGCGACGCGATTCGTTCTGATTTAGAAAAGCCCAACTCAGGCATTGCACAAAACCTACGCGTCGCCATTCAACAAGTGGGCGAAAATATTGTCTCTAATGTCGCTGTACGCCAATTGCTGAATGAGAAAATGAGTGATATTGCCATCAATCTCTCCGACCAATATAGTGAAAAAGTCATTCGGTTTATCAGTGAACGTATACATGAATGGGACTCACGTGAAATGATCGATAAGATCGAAAACGAAGTCGGTGGCGACCTGCATATGATCCGAGTCAATGGTGTCGTGGTCGGCGGTTTTATTGGCCTTGCACTGGGGATTATTCGTGCCTGTGTAGAATGGCTGCTTTAGCCGCCTGCAGCAGTCCTCCTCAAAGGAGATTGGCCGCAGGTTTGAGCTTTATGCGTAGAACCGTTAAACTTTGCCGATCCGAAAATTTAATAGAACAATAAAATCTATGCACTTACCTGCCATCTATACACTACCATTCATTCTAATCATCAGTAGCTTAAGCGCTTGCCAGACCATTTCCAAAACCAGTAGCACAGTCAGCGACAAAGTGATGGGCATGCTCGGTAAAGAAAAAGCCCCTGAAATCGATAAAAAAGGCACAGTCGATATCAGCAAAAGTACCCAACAACAGTTAGAAACCCTACTGACCAATATGCCGAAAAATCAGTGGGTCTATATTGAAAATGATCAACAAGGTACGTCTACCCTCAAAAATAAATCGGCAGACAATTTCACCTTGAGCCTCAAATTGAATTGCAAAATCAGCACTCAGCGCCCTACTTTCAGTTTAAGCAATGCAGATGGCCAAGACATCCTAAAAGCACATGACACGAATGTGGGGCAAATTCAAATTTTGCTCGACAATAAAAACTTTGGAAATCCGTTTGAGACAGCCAATCAGCAAAAGTTCCAAAACTTTAAAACCGCTATCGCTCAAGCTAAAGTCATCAAAGTGTTTAATGCCTCAAAACTCTATACCTTCCAAAACAACAAAGCCGAGTTACTCTCTAAAGCCGTAAGTTGTCGCGATAGCTTATAAATATTCAAGGCAAAATGCAGTAAGTCACCTTTTGACTCAGCTGTGACTTACATGCAGGCTTATTTTGCAGGTGGCTGTGGCCCTGACATATCGACCAACAGGCCTGTAAATTTTCGAACAAACGGCAATAAAATCAGCACAATGGGAAAAGCAATTGCCCAAGAAATCATCCAATTATGCAGCCATAGAGTCAGAAATCCCTCAAACCAGCCTAAATTTCTGAGCATATTAATAAACGAAATAATGCCGCTCATGAGACAGGACAAAATAAACGGCACGATAATCAGCGCCCAGCGTGCAGCTAACTTCGGCACATTGCCAAAAATTTTAGGGGTGGGTTGTGACATGTCCATATACTCAAGCAGTGATCCTGAATCGCTAAACCACTTATATCGTTTTACTTCGATATAAGCAATGCTTCACTTTTATCGAATATTTTTTATTCGCAACAAATGGGTTCACCTAAAGAGCCTGAAATTTGCTATATTTACCGTTTTTCTGCGACATTTATTTTTCGACTGATTATGAATACGGCAATACAAGCAGCGCTCGATCATGCAGTGCAATCCCTTCAAGCTGAAGGTGTACTCCCAACTGACTGGAACAATACTAGCAATTTGACCCGAACCAAAGACCGAAGCCACGGTGACTTTGCGTCAAACATTGCCATGATTGCCTCTAAAGCTGCAGGTATGAAGCCGCGTGATTTAGCCGAAAAAATTCTGGCAAATCTTCCAGAAGTCGCAGATATCAGCAAAGCAGAAATTGCAGGTCCTGGCTTTATTAACTTCTTTTTAAATGCTGACCAACGTTTTGCTGTCTTAGACCAAATTCAAGCTCAGAAAGATCAGTTCGGTCGCACACAGGCCAATGCTGAAAAACGTGTTCAAGTGGAATTCGTTTCAGCCAACCCAACGTCTAGCCTACACGTGGGTCATGGTCGTGGCGCAGCTTATGGTATGACCGTTGCCAATCTTCTTGAAGCAACAGGTGCCAAAGTTGACCGTGAATACTATGTCAACGATGCTGGCCGTCAAATGGATATCTTGGCGACATCAACTTACTTGCGTTATTTAGAATTGACCGGTCAACAACTGATCTTCCCTAAAAATGCATACCAAGGCGACTACGTTAAAGAAATCGCACAAAGCATTATCGACAAAGATGGCGATGCTTATGTACGCCCTGTTGCCGACATCTACAAAGATGTTCCAGAAGATGTGCAATATGCCGCTGAACTCGATAGCGAAGGCAATAAAGTCGTTGTTTCAGGCGATAAAGAAAAACACATTGATGGCCTAATTCATAATTCACAAAACCATTTGGCTGCGGGCTACCGTGTGTTCCATCAAGCTGCGCTGAAAGCCATTCTTGATGACATTAAAGATGACCTCGGTGAGTTTGGCGTGACTTTCAATCAATGGTTCAGCGAAGCAACCTTGACTGAAAAAATTGATGAAGCATTACAAATGCTCGATCAACGTGGTTTCTTATACGAAAAAGATGGCAACATCTGGTTCAAATCAACTGAATTTGGTGATGAAAAAGACCGTGTTGTGAAACGTCGTAATGGTCAGACTACATACTTCGCATCCGACATTGCTTATCACTTAAATAAACTACAACGCGGATATACCGATATCATTGATATCTGGGGTTCAGACCACCACGGTTATATTGCACGTGTGAAAGCAGCGATTGATGCGCTTGGCTATGATTCTAAAAAATTGACGGTGCTTTTGGTTCAATTTGTGAGCCTATGGCGTGGCGGCGAGATGGTTCAAATGTCATCTCGTTCAGGTCAATTCGTGACTTTACGCGACTTACGTAAAGAAGTAGGCAACGATGCTGCTCGTTTCTACTATGTCATGCGTAAATCAGAACAACACATTGACTTCGACTTAGACCTTGCTGTGTCTCAAAGCAAAGACAATGCGGTGTACTACATCCAATACGCACACGCACGTATCTGCCGTATGCTCGAAAAAGCCGCTGCGACAGACGTTCAATTCTCTGCTGAAGCTGCACGTCAATTTGCAGCTAAACTTGAGTTAGAAGCTGAAACTGAAGTTCTTGCTAAACTTGCGGCTTACCCTGAAATTGTGGTTCGTGCAGCAAACAGCTATGAACCACACCAAGTGGGTAACTACTTGAAAGAATTAGCGGCGTTGTTCCATGGTTGGTACAACGAAAATAAAGTCTTGGGTGATAATGCAGAACTGACTCAAGCGCGCTTATTACTGTCTGTAAACGTACAGCAAGTTTTACGCAATGGTCTTGAATTATTGGGTGTGAGTGCGCCTGAAAGCATGTAAGCAACCCTTTATGTTGCGAGCACAATAGAAATTCATCGGCATCGCCCATGCACAAACACAGCGCATGGGTTTAAGCGTCATCAATTGCATTGTGCTAAAAAGAATCCTTTTCAATACAGGCTCGAAATGAGCCTGTATTTCGTTTATATTCAGCAATATGTCCGTGTCATCTTGGCTGTGCTGAAATTGTGAAAATTAAACAAATTCCTGATGACACTCATGTAATATATAACAATCAAGACTTGCTACTTTGGGCTGCCCCAAAGTGGTTCGTGACAATTAAAATTAAATGAGGTTTCCACGTGTTTGGAAAAACGCAGCGCGGTGTATCTGATCGGCCAAATAAGCCTAAAAAACCATTGATTCCAGCATGGCTAGGTACACTTGTCATCATTTTAATCGTGTTGAGTTTCTTAGTTGCGCTCATGCTTTGGAAACCTTGGGAGCCTGTGAAGCCAAAAGGTCAAATTACCTCTGAACACTACCAAGAAGAAACCAATAAAGACTATCGTTTCTACGACCTATTGCCTCAGCAACAAGTGACGCCAATTCCTGAACAAGCTGTTCCAGAAACCGAAAATAAAGAAACGGTGGTGATTGTTGATGCACCAGAACAAAAGCCAGTTGAAACCACAGAGCTTGGACTAGAAACCACAGAAACTGCGCCTGTTGCTGCAAGTTATATTCTGCAAGTGCGCAGTTATGATGATCCTGATCAAGCCGATGCACGACGTGCTGAAATTATTTTGAACGGTTTATCTGCCGATGTGATCCAAAGTAATGAAAACGGCAAAGTTTGGTATCGCGTTGTGTCTGGCCCTTATGATTCACAAGAAGCTGCTGTGATTGCACAGCAAACTTTACGTCATAGCAGTATCGACTCGATTGTCGTAAAACGCTAAATTTTGAAATTAAAAAAAAGCGCCTGATGGCGCTTTTTTTTATTCATTCCTTTAATAAAGGGAGGTTAGAAGGGGTTCTTTTTTGAATACATCAGCTTAGCTCAAAAACCTCTCCCTAACCCTCTCCTAAAAGGAGAGGGAATTCATTAAATGGTATGCCCTATAGCTTCGCCCATCACCACAGTCGAGTTGGCTTTAAAGGTCGCATCCCATTGCATTTTGTTTTCTTCAAACAACACAACCGCTGTTGAACCTAAATAGAAACGGCCCAATTCTGCACCTTTTTCTAAGAATAAATCGTGTTGATTCAGTTCCAAACGCCCTGTCGGTTTAACTTTACCTGTAGCCACGGTTTCAATACCTGCCACGATCATTGCACCTACCAGTACGACCGCCATACGACCAACTTCTGTATCAAATAAGCAGACCATGCGTTCATTACGAGCGAATAAACCCGGAATATTTTCAGCAGTGGTCTGGTTTACTGAGAACAATTCACCCGGTACATACAGGGTTTCTGTCAATGTTCCTGCAAATGGCATATGTACACGGTGGTAGTCTTTTGGTGACAAATAAACCGTAGCAAACTGCCCATTTTTAAACGGCTCTGCCAATTGTGGATCGGCAATCAGGTTTTCAACGGTGAACTTCTGCCCTTTGGCCTGAAATACGTCACCATTTTCAATTTTACCTAGTTGTGAAATCGCACCATCTGCGGGTGAAACAACACTGTTGGCATTTGCATCAACTACACGTACGCCTTCTTTTAAAGAACGAGTGAAAAATTCATTGAATGATTTAAATTTCAGGGCATTACTTTGCTCAGCAATCGACATGTCGATGCCATACTGTGCTTTAAATGCGGTAATCACAGCATTTTTCACCACAGGGTTTTCACTCGCAGCCAATTTACCGACGATACGTGATAATTTGTGCTGTGGAACAACACGCTGAGCTTGAATAAAAATTTGTTTTTTTAACTGAGATGTAAGGCTCAAGACGGCAACTCTCCGGTGATCACAGGACTATCGAGTCGGTTGCCCCACTCGCTCCACGCACCATCATAAGCTCGAATATTCCAACCGAGTAAACGTCCCAGTATATAAGCTAGGCCCGACCGATGATGGGACTGACAATATACCACCACAGGTTCGTTTAAATTGAATCCCAATTGTTCTAAGCGTTGTTGTGTGCGTTCTAAAGGATGCAATTTTAAATGATTTTCCCGGTTAAGGGCAGTACTCCATTCGAAATGTCGTGCCCCCGGAATGTGACCGCCGCGTCGCGCAGCCAAACGTAGGCCTGTATATTCATCTTCGGTACGGCAGTCCCATACTTGGATCTGCTCCTGCTGCACACGAGCCAATAGCTCATCATAATCTGTTTGATACTGAGCACGCGCCTCTGCACTTACTTCAACCAATGGGCTCACGGGTTCAAATTGCTCAATTTCAGACGAGGTCGGTAAGCCTGCCCCAAGCCAAGCATGGATGCCACCATTGAGGAGACTGGTATTTTCAAAACCGAGGCAATGTAAGTTCCAAATCAGTCGACCAGCCCATGCACCACCTTCATCGTCATACACTACTACATGATGTTCTGGACTGATATTCAGATAACGAATGAGCTGCTCTAAGCCAGCTTGGTCAGGTAATAGTCCCATCGCTTGTTCTTCTTGGCGCACCAACAATTTTGGCTGGACATGCAGGGCATGTGGAATATGCAACTGGTCATAAACCGAACGACGACTTAAATCGACGATCCGTAGTTTTTCATTGCCCAGATGTGGAACCAATTCTTCCGCTTCAATCAGCAGACCAAAATTCAGTGTAGATGCTGTCATCGTTGTTCGTGTTGTATTTTGTGCGATTAAATTCGATCTTAGCATAAGTCATTTTCACTATTATTCTGAATTTTTGCATTCCTTTAGCAATATTTTAGATATAAAAAAGCCGAATCATTGATTCGGCTTTTTTATTTTTATCTAATGCTGTGTTTAAGCGCTAACTTCAGAGATGTCAAACACCTGACGTAGATACGCTAAGAAAGTATCATTATCCGTCATGGTTTTACCCGGACTATCTGAAATTTTTGCCACAGATTGACCATTACATTCAACCAGTTTCAGTACGATATTCAGCGCAGTTTGCCCCATATCATTGGTTAAGTTGGTACCAATACCAAAGCTGACTTGGAAACGGTCTTTAAAGTAGTTATGTAAATCCCAGGCTTTTTCGATATTTAGACCATCACTAAAGGTCAACATTTTACTTTTGCTATCGACTTTGAGTTTTTTGTAATGCGCATAGGCTTTATCGCCCCATTCATACGGGTCGCCACTGTCATGACGTAAACCGTCGAATAGTTTGGCAAAGTACAAATCGAAGTCACGTAGGAACGCATCCATACCGACAACGTCTGTTAAGGCTATTCCTAAGTCACCGCGGTATTCCTGCACCCATGTTTCTAGCGCAGACTTCTGGAAGTTACGTAGACGAACATCAAGCGCTTGGAATGCTTGTAGGAACTCATGCGCCATCGTACCAATTGGAGTAATGTTCAAGTCTTTGGCAATCAGAACATTACTTGTACCGCGGAAAATATACGGTGAAGCCTGATTTAATTCTTCAATTACATGCTTTTGCCATGCATAACTATAACGACGACGCGTGCCAAAATCAGAGACCAAGAATGGTGGATCATTTGGATTTTGCCGTGCTTCATACTGCTTCAGCAAGGCAATCTTATGTTGCAAACGGCGCTCACCTTCGGCTAAAACTTCGGGTGTACGAATACGTTGGAAATATAATTCATTGACGATGGCTAAAACAAAGATTTCAAACATCATCGCTTGAACCATTGGGCCTTCTACCCAAATGTCGAGTCGACCTTCATCATCAATACCCGCTTTAATAAAACGGCGTTTAAGCTGAAATAATTCAAGATAATCAACAAAATCGCTTTTAATAAAACGTAAACTGCGTAAATACTGCAATTCATCTTCTTTAAACTTCAACTGACAAAGCATGTCGAGCTGCATGTTTAAATCATCCAAAATTTCAACCAGTGGATAGGCTGTATCATCCAAGTTACGGCAACGAAAGTGATACACACTATGGGTTTGCGGAAATTTGTGTAACACCACCTGAAGCATGGTGAATTTATACAGATCTGTGTCTAATAAGGATTGGATGATTGGAGACATAAAGACTTTCAGTTTTTATCAACTCTTTGCATTAAAGCATACTTTATTGATAAAAAGCCGATTGATTTAGTGGAATAACTTATAAATCACCGCGATTCATCGACTTTTTTCAATTTTTTTGCTGAAGCTGAGCGCGATCAAGCTCACTATTTTTTGAGTAACTGTCGATATTTTTCTTCTTGACCAAATTCACGCGCAAACTGTTCTGCAGTCTTTTGCCCCATTTTTTTGGCATTTGCATCGCAATCCACTTGGCGTAATTGCTTTGCAATCGCCCATTCTAATTTAAACATGGCACCCATCAATGCGGTGTTGCCTTTATTGTCACGTGCGCAGCGGTCTGCACCTTGTTCTAGCAAACGAGTCACAATATTTTGATGACCATAATAGGTCGCCATCATCAGTGGTGTAAAACCCGAAGCATTGCGCACATCGACCGGAAAACCGTGCTTAAGAAATTCATTGATGACTTCTTCATTGCCAGTTTTGGCTGCAGCAAAGAAAATTGCGATCAATTCCTGTTGTGAGGTCATCTGATCGCTTGCAGTTGCTTTAGCGGGGGAGATATCTTCCGCGATTGCCACGTTTGCGAATGCGGAACCAAACGCTAGAAGACTGGCTAAAGTCAAATGTTGCATAACTTTCATGATGAACTCCAACAGAAATCGAATGTAGAATTGAATTGGAAACAATTCATTTCATTAAAAAAATGAATATTTAAGGAGTGCCTATGAAACTCCCCCTAGGGTGCAGGAAAGGTATGGAGCTTCATAGGACTTTTTTGAGGTAACGTTCTAGCCCCTAGTTACCAATCCTTCAGACTGATCGAAATTAGTCTTTCAGTTGTGCTGCTTTGGCTTTTACAGTTGCAAGGTTACCGTTTACTGCTTTGGTCATACGCATACCGTAATCTGCATCTGCTTTGTAGAAGTAAGACAACATGATGTGCTTGGTCTCAGAATCTTTTACGTTGCCAAGATCCGCAGCCAAGTTCATGATTAAATCGTCTTTTTCTTTAGCAGAGTATGAACGGTAAAGCTCACCCGCTTGCTTGAAGTTTTGCTCTTTGGTACCGATCTGTTGAACTGTGCCAGTCAGCGGTGTTTGAACTGCACGTGCTTTCTCAGTGGCAGCTTTAGGCTCTTTACGGCTTGGCTCGTAGTTCACGTCAGAATCACGCTCGCTAACATTCATGTAGCCATCTTGGTTGTTGTTGTTAACAGCAACAAGCGGACGGTTTACTGGAATTTGCTGGTGGTTCGCGCCTAAACGGTACATTTGAGTATCTGAGTAAGAGAAGATACGACCTTGTAATAGACGGTCTTCTGAAGGCTCGATACCTGGAACTAAGTTACCTGGAGCCAATGCCACTTGTTCAGTTTCATTGAAGAAGTTTTTTGGCATACGATTCAGCGTTAAAGTCCCCACTTTGGTTTCTTTCACTAGATCTGTAGGCCAGATTTTTGTTGGATCAAGCGGGTCAAAATCAAAGCTGTTTAAATCTTTAGGATCTAACACTTGGATATAAAGATCCCATTTCGGGAATTTACCAGCATTGATGTTGTTATAAAGATCGTTAGTCAAGTGGTTGAAATCTTTACCTTGTTGCTCAGCAGCTTCTTTAACGTTCAGACCTTTCACACCTTGTTTAGAGCGGAAGTTGAATTTAACGTATTTGTATTCGCCTTTGTCGTTATAAAGCTTGTATGCATGCACACCAAAGCCGTCTTGTTCGCGGTAGCTAGTTGGAACGCCTTGGTTACCATACACATAAGTCAACATGTTGGTTGCCCATGGCTGGCTAGACAAGAAATCAAATACGCGGTTTGCGTCTTGAACGTTGTTGATTGGGCTAGGCTTCATGGCATGGATGAAGTCTGGGAATTTGATCGCATCACGGATGAAGAACACTGGAGTTTGGTTACCCACTAAGTCCCAGTTGCCTTCTTGTGTATAGAACTTAATCGCAAAACCGTGCGGATCACGTAAAGTTTCTGGAGAACCTTTACCGTGAATTACAGTCGAGAAACGTAAGAAAACTGGAGTCTTGGTACCTGCTTTGAACAATGAAGCAATGGTGAGATCAGATAAATCTTTAGTTGCAACGAATTCACCATAAGCACCTGTACCACGGGCATGTACCACACGCTCAGGAATACGCTCACGACCAAAACGTTGTAATTTTTGAACCAATTGTACGTCTTGAAGTAGAACTGAACCATTTGGACCCGCAGTAATCGAGTTTTGGTTATCGCCTACTGGTGCACCATTGTCTTTAGTTAATAGCGCTGCTTGAGTCGCCGCTGTTGCTGTTGCTAACATCGCAACCAATAAAGAACGCTTAAACATCGTCTTAATCTCTCTGTTAAATACCTTTCCTGCCCCGCAAAGATACTGGCATTCAATAAATAGATAAAACAGATTATTTTTATAAATTCAATCGCATTATTAGATTTATAAAAAATATACAGTTCATTTTCAAATGTTTAAGCCCAAAAATTTCTACACATCGCCTCGAAAGAATGCTGTCTTTGCTACAATCCCTGCCCTATGTTCAATTTTCTACTCGGAAGAAGTTATGCGGGCCTTGTTACAACGTGTTTTAGAAGCCAAAGTGGTGGTCGATGGTGAGATCACGGGTGAAATTAATCACGGTATTTTGGTGTTTTTAGGCCTTGGCAAAGCTGACGATTTAGAAAAAGGCAAAAAGCTGATTGATAAGATCTTGAAATACCGCTTTTTTGATGATGAACAAGGCAAGATGGGCTGGAATGTCAGTCAAGCCGGCGGCGGTATCCTCTTGGTGTCTCAATTTACCCTGATGGCGCAAACGCAAAAAGGCCTGCGCCCCGATTTTGGCCCTGCCATGCCGCCAAACGATGCCAAAGCACTGTATGAACAGCTGGTCGATTACACCAAGAGCCAATATGACCATGTACAAACAGGCATCTTTGCTGCCGACATGAAAGTGCATTTGGTTAATGACGGTCCAGTGACCTTTAATTTAGAAGTTGAATAACAACTGAAGCATAAAAAAAGCCCTCAAAAGAGGGCTTTTTTTTAATCCTTCCACTAAAGGAGGAGAACAAGGCGTAAATCTTACTTACCTGTTTTTTCTTTAATAAACGCACGTGCGATTTTGATTTTTTCTTTAACCGGTTTTGGAAGTTTAGGTGGAATTAACTTCGCCACTTGGTTAAACCAAACCAAAAGCCCAAAATCACCTTCCATTTTAATACTGCCATTTTGCATACCCGTCATGAATGCAGTTGGGTCACCTTTCATCAGGGTTTTTACGCCCTGTTCGCTGTCCGCAAATTGCAAAATAAAGTCGGCTTTTTCAGCATCACCTGAAACAGTATCAATCTGTCCATTATTTACAATAATTTGACGTGCAACACCCAAATCCGTACCGATTTGAATGCGAAATTGACGTTCATGAACCAATTCAATGAATTTAGGGCTAGTACGTGCAAGCTGTTTCATACGAAGCGCTAAACCTGCCACGAGTAAATCAAGTGGATCCGTACTGACATCAACTAAAGGTAGTTTTACGACAGGAATTGATGATAGTTTCATGAATTAAAGCCTATTGTAATTGTTGGAAAATTGACTGGCTTCATCCTACCATAACTTGGCTTTTGAGAAGTAAGGCTTTGTATCTCAAATCGGACTAATGCGTTCATAAAAAAATGCGCCCTTAGGCGCATTTTCATTGAAATTTTGTTCTGGCACTTATCGGCTCGAACATTGCTGTTCTTCATCATATACAGGCGTGTGCTCTATACATTGGCGCTTTGCCATCGCACGCTCTGCACGGCGGTCTTCACGTAACAATACTAAAGTGAATACCACCATTGCGGCCATTAATGCCGTTAAATAACTATAAGTTACTGATAATTCAAACATGGTTTGTGTGCCAAATCGAATCACTTCAATGAGTCCCCACACCAGCATCCCCGCCAGCATAAAACTTAACCAGCGACGATAAGGCGAGAAGAAAACAGCAATCACAGCCGCCGATACCAAGCTCAGGCCAACGATTGTTGCTAAATTCGCTGTTAACATAAAAACCTCCGTCATTTGACAGCTGACATCTCTTGTCTTACAGGATGCTGAGCCGTCTCACTACTGTATCTTCAGTAAATAGATTTGGTCGATCTCAATCTCTTGCAAGCATTATGCTGAGTTTTTTGCATAAAAAAAGTCTCGTTTTTTGTCCATGCGACACACCTTGTCGCAACATTATTTTGTCATTACATTTTTTCTTTTTAAAGAATTTCTAGAACAATGATGGCATCTCGTTTCGAGTGTCATTACAAAAAAAACAGCTGGTTTTAGGCTAAAAAAATTAATTTTTCGAATGCTGTTAATTGTTGTTTTTATCGACAATTTTCTTCTACCGTTCATCGGATGAGCTGAATTCTTGGCATAAAAAAACGCAGCCTTTTGGCTACGTTTTTGACTGTGCCTTAAATGGTTTTAAGCACGATTTAAATCTTTATCATGCACACCAAGCAGGTAAAGAACACCATCTAGACCCACGCTTGAAATGGCTTGATTGGCATTTTGACGAACCAAAGGTTTCGCACGGAAAGCAACGCCTAAGCCGGCTAAAGACAACATAGGTAAGTCATTCGCACCATCACCGACAGCAATGGCTTGTTCTAATGAAATCCCCATTTCTTCAGCGATTTGAGTCAACAAGAAGGCTTTGCGAGCACCATCGACAATATGACCTTTCACTTCACCTGTTACCGCGCCATCTTGGACGTCCAGTACATTGGCATGGACTTCATCGATACCCAGTTTTGCTTGTAGATATTCGGCAAAATACTGAAAACCACCTGACAAAATAGCCGTGCGATAACCCAGTGATTTAAGCGTTGAAATCAGACGTTCCGCACCTTCTGTGACAGTCAGACGTTCTGCAATTTTAGGCAATACCGAAGCATCCATACCTTTGAGCAGTGCCACACGTGCACGGAAACTTTGTTGGAAATCGAGCTCGCCTTGCATAGCACGTTCAGTGATTTCAGCCACTTGAGCCCCGACACCCGCTTCAATCGCCAATTCGTCAATTACTTCTTGCTCAATCAGCGTTGAGTCCATATCAAAGCAGACTAAACGACGATTACGACGGTAAGCATTGTCTTCTTGAACGGCAACATCTACCCCTAGTTCAGTAGATAGACGTAAACATGCTGCACGCATCGCAGTGGCATCCAACATCTGGCCTTTTAAGCCAAATTGAACGCAGGCACGGCGTGGACCTTCGCTTGATCCATCTAACTCTGGACGGCCAGATAAACGAGTCACAGTTTCAATATTAAAGCCTTGGCTCGACACAATATTTGTAACTGCCTGTAAATGAGACGCCTGTAATTCTGGCGCAAGTGCCGTAACGATATAGCGTGTGCGGCCTCCCTCATTTACCCATTGTTGATATTCTGTTGTAGAGATTGGTTTAAAGCGCACAGTTAAGCCAATATCATGTGCTAAAATCAACATCTCCTTCATGGCTAATGCTGTCGCAGTCTGGTCTTCCGACGAAACAACAATACCTAAAGTCAGCTGATTGTGGATGACTGCTTGTCCGACATCTAAAATCTGTAAGGAATGTGCGGACAAAACCTGCATTAATCGTGTAAATTGATTAGGTTGGTCAGGTCCTAAAAGTGATATAAGAATGATTTCTCGCATGAATTGACTCGGGTCTGAGCTACAACTAATGTAAGAATCATAATCTAAATTGAATAGAATTGCCTTGGAAGTTTACGTTGAATGCGCCTAGACAAGGGCTATTTGCTAGCCTATTAGTAGTTTGTTTTGCTTTGCATACCTTTTTATTGGTATTGGCAACAACCCACCAATTGAACGAAAACCGTGCCAGTCAGGGACAACTGATGACCAGTCAATTGGTTACAGACAGCCTATCTGAGCTTGAGCCGGCCAATACCGTATCATTAGCCTTACTTGCTGACCGCTATGCAACCAACCCGAGCGTGGCTTCCATCCGCATTTTAAATGCCAATAATCAAGTTTTGGCCACAGGCGGTTTGACCAAAACCCGTGACGGTGAAATCTTTGTTCGTGATGCGCTGCAAAACGAAAAGAAAGTCGGAACGGTTGAAATCACCTTAATTAAACCAAGTATTGGTGAAATCTTACGTACGCAGTGGGCTGCGATTCTATTTTCATTATTCTTACATGGCTTGTTATGGTTGGCGTATCGCGCTATTGCGCGTCCAAGTCGTACTGAATATTTAGCGCGAATCAACAATGAATCACGTCTAAAACATGAAATTCAAACGCTAGCGCAGGCTTTAGAACAAGAAAAACATAATGCCGCTCTGGCGATTGCTCAAGCGCAGCAAAATGCGCAAGCCAAAGCAAAACAGCATAAAGACATGAAACCAGTGGTTCTCGACAGCAACAGCTTGGCATTAAATATTCAATTTTATGATCCGAAACAGCTGCTCGATAGCGTCAACAAAACCGTGTCTGTGCCGTATTTTAATCTCTGCCAAATTTTCTTAAATAAAACCACAGAACTCTGTGTTCAACATTACAAATTGAACAGTTCTGACATCAGTACGGTACATAAGTTTGATGAACATGGCGCAACCATCAGCATGACCGCTGACACTCCAGATGCGCTGCGTTGCCTCACCATGATCAGCTCAGTATTCCAATTGCTTTCTGATGTTTTATATAAACGCTACCGTGAAGAAAAACGTTTCGTTTTACAAACCCGTAGTGCAATTTCAAGCTCTGTCGAAGCCATGCAATTGTCTTCTGTACAAGCGGCTGAACGTTTAGTCCAACAATTGGTTGCCAAAGAAAGTGCCATTCATGTGCCGACAACTTTGCTCAAAGAGATTTCAGATCATTTCCAATTGGTCAGCTTGCCAAATCCGACCAATGTGCTCACTCGTCATGCATTTATGCTCAATGGGATGGACAGTGATGCTGCTGAATTGGCTCAAAACTTCAGAACTGAAATTTTAAAATCCAAACAGTCAAAAGCCTCGTAAAGGTTTGAGCGAAATCAAAAATCCCGACTTAAGTCGGGATTTTTTGTCTTAAACAGTCGAAATTTTCTGTGCAATCAAATATTTTTGCGCGTTATGCGGTTCGGTACCTGCTTCAACCGCGACTTTCTCCCATTGCCCATTCGACTGCATTTCCCATGCATTTTGATTATCTTCCAAATAGTTAAGTAAACAATCTTTCATAATGCGTTTTTTCAAACGGCTTTCCAAAATGGGAAAACAGGTTTCGACCCGTGAAAATAAGTTACGTCCCATCCAATCGGCACTGGCACAGTACAATCGTTTTTCGCCTGCATGCTCAAAATAATACACTCGAGTGTGCTCTAAGAAGCGCCCAACGATAGATCTCACATGAATATTCTCAGACATACCTTTGACCTGAGGAATCAAACAACAAATCGAACGGATAATTAAATCTACACGTACCCCTGCTTGCGATGCACGATACAAAGCAGCAATCAGTTGCGGTTCCGTAAGTGCATTGACCTTCACAATAATTCGTGCGTATTTTCCCGCTTGTGCAGCAACAATTTCCTGTTCAATTAGTTTCAATAATTCAGTATGCAGGGTAAATGGTGCATGCAATAAAGCTTTCAGCTTCGCCATCTTGCCCATACCGGTCAGTTCCTGAAACATACGATGCACATCCTCGCAAATATCGGGATGCGTCGTCATCAAGCCATAATCGGTATACATCCGCGCATTGCCTGCGTGATAATTACCTGTTCCCAAATGGGCGTAGCGTAGCAGCTGATTATTTTCACGGCGTACAATCAAAATCATCTTGGCATGGGTTTTATAGCCCACGATGCCATACACCACGACAGCCCCAGCTTCTTGCAATATATTGGCCACAGTAATATTGGATTCTTCATCAAACCGCGCCCGAAGTTCGATAACTGCGGTTACTTCCTTGCCGTTGCGAGCAGCCTCCGCCAAAACTTGTACGATGTCCGAATCTGGCCCACTGCGATAGAGCGTCTGCTTAATGGCTAAAACCTGAGGATCTTTTGCAGCTTCACGTAATAGGTTAATGACCGGTTGAAAGGAGTCAAACGGATGATGTAACAACACATCTTGTGTTTTTAATACATCAAAAATCGCGGTTTGTTTCCGAAAAACTTTAGGAATAATTGGTGTATAGACCAGATATTTCAGTTCAGGTCGATTAAAACTGGCACTGAGCCGCGATAAATTGATCGGGCCGTCAATGCGATAGAGCTCCTGCTCACTCAAATCAAATTCATCTAACAAATAATCAATAATGCTTTGCGGACAATCAGCTTCAATTTCTAAACGAACTGCCCGACCAAAACGGCGTGAAGACAATTCATCTTTTAATGCCACCGCCAAGTCATCCACATCCTCAGCCAAAACCAAATCTGCATTGCGTGTCACTCGAAAGGCATAACAGCCCGTCGCTTTCATCCCCGGAAATAAATCATTGATGTGTTGCTGAATAATGGCGGTCAGGAAAATTTGTGTCTCTGCACTGCCTTCAACTTCGACGGGCATTTTGATTAAACGCGGCAACGAACGTGGCGCAGGCACAATCGCCATTTCAATGGCACGACCAAAGGCATCTTTGCCTTCTAGGCTCACAATAAAGTTGAGGCTTTTATTGACCAAGCGTGGAAACGGATGAGATGGATCTAAGCTAATCGGTGTTAAAACTGGTTGAACTTCTTTACTAAAATAATGGCTAATCCACGCCCGATGTTTTTCTAAAATATCTTTAAATTGAATAAAGCGAATACCTTCACTTTGTAACGCAGGCAATACAGCATGATTGAGGGTCTGGTATTGCTCTGCAACCGTGTCATGAATCACTTGGGAAAGTTCATCTAAGACCACTTCAGTCGGAATGGCATCTGGCGTCCGTGCAATCGCATTCAAATCTCGTTGTTTCATCAGCCCCGCAATACGAATTTCAAAGAATTCATCTAAATTGCGTGAAAAAATGATGAGAAAATTCAAGCGTTCAAGTAAAGGTAAACTTGAATCGAGTGCCTGAGCCAAGACCCGCCGATTAAAATCTAAAAGTGACAATTCACGATTATAATAGGTCTCTGATGAATGCTGAAAATGTTGCATACCCTCTCAATGCTGTTTGAAACAGTCTATATCTAAAGTGGTTGCCGGCATGTTAGGCAGCGGAGATGACACTTATGTTACAAATAGCATTAATCAATTAAAAAGGCATGCAATTCCCTAAAACACTGTTCATCAAATCGTAAAATTTATTTTCGACATAAAAAAAGAGGGAGATTACCCTCTATTTTACTGAATTGTTTTTTGTTTATTGCACAGGCTTGTCTTGTTCCGATGCTTTGGGCTCACTCGTCCGCGCTGCCCAATAGGTTGCCAGTGCGGGACCCGAAATATTGTGCCACAAACTAAAAATCGCACTCGGCACAGCGGTCAGAGGTGAAGCGACAAAATGGGTCGCCGCCAATGCCACACCCAAACCTGAGTTTTGCATCCCAACTTCAATCGACACTGCTTTACAGTCTGCATAGGGCAATTTAAATAGTCGGCTGGCCCAAAAACCCAATAGATAGCCCAAGCCATTATGTAAGGCCACTACCCCAAGAATCAGTAAACCTGATTGCAAAATCTGTGTTCGGCTACCCGCAATGATGGCCGCCACAATCGCCACAATTGCCACAACAGAAACCAATGGCATGACCTGTATATAAGCATCCACTCGATGCTTAAAGACAGTTCGAATCATTAACCCCACAATGATCGGAAATAAAACCACTTGTAAAATTGAAACCAACATCGATGCAGCATTAATTTCAATCCATTGGCTTGCTAACAAATAGAAAATCGCAGGGGTTAAAACCGGTGCGAGTAATGTCGAAACAGAGGTACAGGCAACAGATAATGCGGTATTGCCTTTTGCCATATAGGTGATGACATTAGAGGCCGTTCCACCCGGGCAGCAACCAACAAGAATGACCCCTATCGCGATTTCTGTCGGCAGTTGTAATAATTTACACAAGAAAAAAGCCAATCCCGGCATCACAATAAACTGTGCCAAAACCCCGATCATCACAGCTTTAGGACTTTGCAATACACTTTTAAAATCTTGCAGTGTCATGGTCATGCCCATACCCAACATAATGATGCCTAGCATCCATGGAATATATGCTTTTAACCAAACAAATACATCGGGAAAAAACATGGCGAGCGCTGCAAACAGCACCACCCAAATCGCAAATGTTTTCTGCACAAATTGAGTGAATTTTAAGAAAGCCGACATAGGCATCTTCCATTTAAAAACAGGGACAAAAAAAGGCACACCCTTGTGCCTTTTCTCAACTGAGCCCACTGGGTCATGCCAAAGATAATGCCTGTGCATGCTGCTGCACAATATCTTTCAGGTAAATACGCTTCACCCCATTCGCCAACATGTCTTGCCATGCATGCTGTAAAGAACCCTGTAAATCGATCCCTTTGGTCAAATCAGCAATCACAAAAGTTTCAAAACCAAGCTTACGTGCATCCATTGCCGTCCATGCAACACAGAAATCCGTGGCAATGCCCACCACAAAGACCGTATCAATACCACGTTCGCGCAAATAGCCCGCCAAACCCGTTGAAGTTTTCTGATCCGCTTCCATAAAAGCAGAGTAGCTGTCGATATGCTGATGAAAACCTTTACGGATAATCAGCTGCGCCGTCGGTAAATTTAAATCCGGATGCAATTCGGCATCCTGTGTGCCTTGTACACAATGCGTCGGCCACAATACTTGCGTTCCATAATTCAGCTCTATGCTGTCATAAGGTGCATGCTCAGGATGATTTTCAGCAAAAGAAATATGGTCGGCTGGATGCCAATCTTGAGTCAGCACAATATTCGTAAAGTATTGTCCCAATTGATTAATCCCTGGAATAATTTGATCGGCATTGGCAACAGCCAACTGACCGCCTGGGGTAAAACCATTTTGTACATCGACCACAATCAGCGCTGTATTCTTTTGCATATCTCTCCATCCGTTGTCATGCATTGTCGGCGACTCTACTGATTCGCTCATATTTTAAAAGCCTTAGTATTCAGTCCTGTGCATAAAAATAAAATGACTGTCCTTCCTGACAATACCGATACTTGGGCAAATGCTCAACCAAACGCTGTGCAAAGCGTGGGTAAATACGGGCTTTTCGCCGAGTCGAAGCATGAAAATAAAAATAGCGCGGTTGATGTTGAAAGATATATTTTAATAAATGGCGGCGTGTCTGTTGCATGACCTCAAACGCATTAATATTTTCAGCAACATCTTCTAGGGTAGGTTCATCGGCAAAGGCCAACCACGCATTTTGTCTCGGCTGATGGCGATTTCTTTGAAATACAGGTTTGAGTTCCAAGATAAATTCGTATTGATGTAGATACAAACTGAATTCACGTTGATCAACTTTAAAAATTGCGACCAGTTTTCTTGCTGACATAGCCCCTCTACGTTGATTTTTTATTTTCTCTTTCTGCTGTATTTTTACATAAAATACATTCATTTATATTGGTTTAGAGCATTAGTGCGACTTCTATTGTCGCCATAAAAAAAGCCCGCATGATGCGGGCTTTTTTTGATATAACATGTTTCTTATGATGGAATACGACGTACCAATAACAACATAAATATTGCAGAGATTGCGATACATGGAATTGCCGCGGTAATCACCCCTGCCGCACCAAAACCTGCTGCCAATAACTGACCCGCAATTGCAGGGCCTAACATTGCACCGACACGACCAACGGCTGAAGCTACGCCAACACCCGTACCACGTAACTGTGTTGGATACACGATACCACCGAAGGCATACAGTACACCTTGACAACCAATCACGAATGCACCGACTAAAGCTGACGCCATGTACATTTGAGTCAATGAACCTGCACCATTCAGCGCAAATAGACCTGCCAAAATACCGCCGTACATCAAAATGATCACATAAGCTTTCTTCCAACGATCAGTCAACATACCTAAAATGATCGTACCAATGGTTGCACTCACCATGAAGTAGAACTGCGCAGTTGCACCATCTTTACGAGTGAAACCGAGTTCGGTGAACAACGACGGTAACCAGCTCAACATGATGTACACCACCATCAAGGTGAAGAAGTAGCTCACCCAAATTGAGAAAGTACGTAAACGGTTTTCTGTGTTAAAGAGGTTTTTGAAAGCACCTTGTTGCACTTCGCCATTGGCGGTCGCTTGAACCGCTTGATCTTTGGCTTTCAAGAATTCACGCGATTCGGGCAGGAACCAAATCATCAATGGAATCACAACAATCGGTAATAAACCACCTAAATAGAAAATATTTTTCCAGTTTGCACCGAAGTCCGTCATTGCGACCAATGATAAGATTGCCGCACCCACAGGCATACCACAGTACATCAAACCGACTGCACGACCACGATTTTGTGGCGTTACCGCTTCAGATGCCAAGGTAATTAAAATTGGCATTGCTGCACCTAAACCTGCACCTGCAAGAAAACGTACAGCGAGTAAGCTATGGAAGCTATTTACCCATACCGTACATAAGGTAAAGATGGCGAACATCCCCGTAGACCAAATTAATACTTTTTTACGGCCCATTCGGTCTGCAATCCGACCACCCACCAAAGCACCAGGTAATAATCCTAAAATACCGGCACTAAAAAACACCCCTAGCTGCGAGCTATCCAGCCCGAAATATTCACGAATCCCTGCTGCTGCAATACCTGCAGCCTGAATATCCAGACCTTCGATTACGGCAATAAGGAAGCAGATTGCTACCGTGACAATAGCATGCTTATTATCTGACTTTTCCATTGGAGAATCCTTGTTGTCATCAGCGTTCAAATTAAGTCGCATCATCGCTGAGCCTTATAAAGGATATAACTACCAATAAGTTGAAGCCTTTCGTCCAAAATTGGATTACGTGCATGGTGTAATAGTTTTTGTGCTTTAAGTCACAAAGTCGTAAAAACAATTAAAAATTTAAAATAAAAAAATATGAATCGTGCAATGAACAGTCAAATCAAGCGATCTTTTTAAACACTCATAAAAACATGTCTATTTCTATTAGATATAAAAAAGATTATTACCCAAGTTTTTAACAATCATTTGTAATAAAACCCGAGCGAATTGATATAGTTTTTAAATCTTTAGTCATTGTTATTTAATCTTAAATTCTGATTAAAAAGCACGGAATACACATAGATCAACCTTTTGCTGATGATTTAATCAATCCCATCAACCATGCCAACCCTCTCGATTGAATAAAACATTTTCAAGATTCAGCCCCTGCTGAACAATTTTCAGGCTGCAAAAAAACCGCTATTTTACACTTGATTGTTTTAAGTTTGATTTGTATAAAGAATTTTATGGCTTTGACCAAAGCATATTGTTCTTATGCGTTTGATCAGTCATAATTTGCGTAAGCATTATTCAATTTGGGTATAGCCCAATGAACATGCTACAAATCAAAATTCGAAACCATCCAGAAATCAATATTTCATCTTGTCGGATGGACAAATAGGATAGCTTTTCAAAATGACTCAGCAAGCTCAGACCATTCAAGGTTCAATTGTCGCAATCGTCACCCCAATGTTTGAAGATGGCAGCGTAGATTGGAAGAGCCTCGAGAAGCTGGTTGAGTGGCATATAAAGCAAGGCACCAATAGTATTGTTGCTGTAGGGACTACAGGTGAAGCTTCTACCTTGAGCATGGCCGAACACACTCAGGTGATCAAAGAAATCATCCGTGTGGCGAACAAACGCATTCCAATTATTGCCGGCACAGGTGCAAACTCAACCCACGAAGCGATTGAACTCACCAAAGAAGCCAAAGAGTTAGGTGCAGATGCGGCATTATTAGTTACACCATACTATAACAAACCTACCCAAGAAGGCCTGTATCAACACTACAAAGCGATTGCTGAAGCTGTTGATTTACCTCAAATTTTATACAATGTACCTGGCCGAACCGGTGTAGACATGCACAACGACACCGTGATCCGTCTTGCTGATATTCCACAAATCGTGGGCATTAAAGACGCCACTGGCGATGTTCCTCGTGGTCAAGAACTCATTGAAGGCCTTAAAGGCAAAGATATGGTGGTGTACTCAGGTGATGATGCAACGGCTTATCAGTTAATGGGTTTAGGTGCTAAGGGCAACATTTCGGTTACTGCGAACGTGGCGCCAAAAGAAATGAGCGAAGTGTGTGCAAGCGCTTTGGCGGGTGACGCAGTCCAAGCCGAGCAACAAAACAATACTGTTGCAAATTTACATCAAATTTTATTTTGCGAATCGAACCCAATTCCTGTGAAATGGGCACTTCATGAGATGAACCTGATTGAAACAGGCATTCGCTTACCATTAACACCCCTTGCAGAACAATATCGCACTCCGCTTCGTGAAGCACTCATCACTGCGGGCGTTATCAAATAAAGAAGAGCAAACATCATGCAATTACGTTTAGGACTTAGCCTGGCACTTTCAGTGTTTACATTAGCCGGTTGTAGTTCACTTGCCTTTAATAATGGCACACTGGACTATAAACAAACCACAGATGTTGAACCACTGAAATACCCTGAAGGGTCGATGGTTCGTCCTGCAACGCCTTTGTATCCTGCTCCATCTGTTGACCCACTAGCAATTGAGCATGCACCAAAGCTTGAAAATAAGCGCGGCAATCGCTATGCCCTTCCGCGTCCAGCCGCGGAAAAAAATAATGTCGTTGCAGATTCCTCAACAGACAGTACAAATATTAGCCGCCCTCAACTATTGGTGGATGGAAATCAAAATCCACTGATCAAAGTTGAAGGAAATTCTGCTACAATTTGGCAATACACACTTGCTACCCTCAGCAGCCTTAACCATACCATTGTTGGTCAGAGCAAAAACCGTTACGAAGTAACCGTCAAGGTCGATCAACAGACCTATGTTTTAAGACTTTCTTCTGTAGGTTCAAGCAATAACATCGCTGTGTTCAATGCCGATAACAGTTTTGCAGACAAAGAAAAAGCTGCAGATCTGTTAGCTCAGATTTACCAAAATTGGCCAGCCTAGTCGTACTAGGCATTTTTTCTCGAAAAAGGTTCCCTCATGTTAAAACAAACCTTGCTCTATACTGGTAAAGCGAAATCTGTTTATGAAACAGATAGTTCTGACCACCTCATCCTAGTTTTCCGTGACGATGCTTCTGCATTCAACGGTGAAAAAATTGAACAACTGGATCGCAAAGGTAAGGTGAACAACCGTTTTAACGCCTTTATCATGGAAAAATTGGCTGCGGCTGGTATAGAAACTCATTTCGAAAAACTTCTTTCTCCAACTGAAGTTTTAGTGAAAAAATTGACTATGGTTCCTGTAGAGTGCGTAATCCGTAACTATGCAGCAGGTTCACTTTGCCGTCGTTTAGGCGTTGAAGAAGGTAAAGAACTTACTCCGCCAACTTTCGAATTGTTCTTCAAAGACGATGCGTTAGGCGACCCAATGGTGAATGAATCACAAGCGATTGCATTAGGTTGGGCGACTGCAGAACAACTCGCTCAAATGAAAGAATTGACTTATAAAGTAAACGAAGTACTTAAAGGTCTATTCGATGCAGGCAACATGCTGCTTGTTGACTTTAAACTTGAATTTGGTGTGTTCCACGACCGTATCGTACTGGGTGACGAATTCTCTCCAGACGGCTGCCGTCTATGGGACAAAGACACTAAGAAAAAACTCGACAAAGACCGTTTCCGTCAAGGTTTAGGCGGTGTGGTTGAAGCGTATGAAGAAGTTGCTGCACGTTTAGGTATCGACCTTTCTGATATCTAATTCGTTCATCGATGTAAAAAACCGAGCTCTTTAGCTCGGTTTTTTAATAAAATATTACTCGATTAATCCATGATCGAAAAAACAAATGTTAACCATAAAAATCCTCTGTTTCACATTTAGCCAAGTTCACACTAAGATAGCCACATACCAGGCAGCATTAGGATCTATAAGTTTCCAATGTGTATGCCGACCAGATTTTCCATCTACCCTCTAGGATGTATCTCCCCAAAGGCATCCTATTTTTTCAGCCCAGCTCGCCTTGAGTTGGGCTTTTTTTTGCGTGAATTAGACATAAAAAAAGGCACCGAAGCGCCTTTTCATTATGATCATTCAAATCATTGTTGCTGTTGTTGTTGCATCCAACGGCGTTGCTGCAAACGCTCACCTTCGACTTCACGTTTATTGCGTGCAGACTCATACAGCTTAGTGCCTTTCAGTTCAGGCGGCATATAGTCTTGCATGACAAAATGTTCAGGATAATTATGTGGATATAAATAGTCCACGCCATAGCCTTGCTCTTTCATCAATTTGGTTGGTGCATTTCTCAAATGCAATGGCACGGGTAGATTCGAGGTTTTTTCTGCCAAATCTAAAGCTTTGTTTATGGCCAAATAAGTGCTGTTACTTTTTGCACTGGTTGCCAAGTACACCGCACATTGCCCCAAAATGATTCGACATTCAGGCATACCAATTGCCTGCACAGATCGGAAGCATTCTCCTGCCAACAGCAAGGCATTTGGATTTGAGTTGCCAATATCTTCTGATGCCGCAATCAACATACGACGAGCAATAAAGACAGGATCTTCACCACCTTTGAGCATTCGAGCCATCCAATACAAAGCTGCATCTGGATCACTGCCTCGAATCGACTTAATAAAAGCCGAAACTAAATCGTAATGCTGTTCGCCCGATTTGTCATAGCGTGCAATATTTTGCTGCGCCACTTTGACCACCACCGCATTGCTAATGATATTTTCTAAGTCTGGCTCAAACGTACTGGCGATTAAATCTAAAAGATTTAATGCTTTACGAGCATCACCTGCGGCAAATTGAAATAAAGCTTCATATTCTTCGATTTGAATATAACGCTCTTTTAAAAACGAATCTTGCTGAATGGCTTGATCCAATAAGCGCTGAATTGCGTCATTATCCAGAGCATTTAAGGTATAGACCTGACAACGCGACAATAAGGCATTGTTGACTTCAAATGAGGGATTTTCTGTGGTTGCACCGATCAGGGTAATTTTGCCCTTTTCGACAGCATTCAGTAAGGCATCTTGTTGTGACTTATTAAAGCGATGAATTTCATCAATAAACACCACAGGTGTCAATAAATCTCCACCATCGGCGATGATTTCACGTAACTCTTTCACCCCAGTATTGAGCGCAGATAAACTAATAAATGGTCGGTCAACGGCCTGCGCTAACAACAATGCAATTGTGGTTTTACCTACACCCGGAGGTCCCCAAAAAATAATCGATGGCAAATGCCCTTGGTCAATCATCTGGCGTAACGGTGCATCTTCACCCAAAAGGTGATCTTGTCCAATAATTTGCGATAAATCATGAGGACGCATGCGTTCAGGAAGAGGAATTTGGCTGTCTGACATCTTATTATTTCGTTTCCGGCAATTGGGGACGTTTTTTCTATTCTAACACTGCCTTGGCAGAATCTTTGCTTTATTCGGTATTCAATTTAGGAGGGTGGTTTAATGTCGTTATTTAATTATCTTGCATGTAAAAATCCTTAGGCGAATGTTAACTATAATGTAACAAGAGATCTTATCCCTTATCGATCAAATTAAAGTATCATCGGCTAGATATCCCATTTTTAGCTTGCCTGACCCAATTGGACAGATTGTATGAAGCAATCATTAAAGCAAAAGCAAATACCTCAAGTTCAACAAGGCATTGATCTATCTATATATTCATTTCAACAAATGCCTCAAGCCAAGAATATACAATTACAACATACCCAATGTGCAGAATTACGCGAAAAACTCGACAGCCGTAATCAAATGTTAGATGCCAGTGTCGACTGTATTAAATTATTAAGCCTAGACGGTCATATTCTGCATATGAACCGCGCTGGTTGCTTAGCTCTCGGTGTGTCGCCGACTGAAACTGAGTTTGGTATGTCATGGCACAAATTATTGCCTGAAGAAGTCCGCGACGCGTGTCTGAATGCTTTTGCAGAAGCCAAACAAGGAAAAACTTCTCGCTTTGTCGGCATGAGCCAAGTGGCCGATGAACCCATGGCTTATTGGGATAACATGCTCAGCCCAGTATTCAATGAATATGGTCAAGTCAAAGAAATCCTCTGTGTCTCCCGTGATATTACGGTACAGCGACTGGCGGAAAATAAACTCCAACGGATCATTGAACAGGATGATTTAACAGGTTTATTAAACCGCCGTGCGTTTAGTCGAGTCTTTAAAAGTCACTTAAGAGTGGCACGAGAACATCAGCAACAACTGGGTTTGTTATTGATCGATCTGGATTATTTTAAGCATATTAATGACACCTTAGGGCATAGTGCCGGAGATCATTTACTGCATACCCTTGGGCAGCGTTTTCAGCACTGTTTTGATGCAAATATCGTGGTTTCACGCTTAGGTGGCGATGAATTTGCCATTTCTATTCCGAACTTAAAATCGCAACAACAATTAACAGATATTGCCAGCATCGCCTGTCAGCAAATGGATATGCCGATTTTCTATAATGGACAAAGCATCAATATAGGTATGAGTATTGGCTGCGCGATCTACCCACGCGATGCACAAAATTCCTCGAATTTACTTAAATGCGCAGATATTGCACTGAATGATTTAAAAGGCAGTGGTCGTGGTGGGGTGCGAATGTTCAACCACACCATGTTCAAAATCCTTGAAAATACCACTCGTCAATTAACGCTAGCGCGCAGCCTGATTAAGTCCAATCAAATTATTCCGTTTTATCAACCCAAAGTTCGCCTTTCTGACAGTCAAGTGGTCGGCTTTGAAGCTTTGCTGCGTTGGTACGATAAAGACCAACAATTACAATTACCTTCTCAAATTTTTGCTGCATTTCAAGATTATGAATTGGCTTCACGCATTAGTGAAACAATGCAAATTAAAATCTTTCAAGATATTCAAAAATGGATTGAACTTGGACTGCAACCGCTACCGATTTCAATAAATGCTGCACCTGTCGAATTTTTACGTGATGATTATGCGGAAAAACTACTGAATCGCTTAAAGCAGTTTGGTATATCACCAGATATTATTGAGGTCGAAATTACCGAGCAAAGCCTGTCAGAACGTGGCTCAAATTATGTGATTCGTGCCCTCAATTTATTGAAAGACCATGGCATCCACATTTCTTTAGATGATTTTGGTACAGGTCATTCATCATTAACACGTCTAAGTAACTACCCTGTCGACTGTATTAAAATCGACCGTAATTTTGTGGAACGCATGCATACCGACTGTTCAGCACTTGCCATTGTCAAAGCGATTACACAAATTGGTGCGAGTGTTTCCCTGAATATATTAGTCGAAGGTATAGAGAAACCGGAACAGGTCGATACCTTAAAAGAATGTAATTGTCATACTGGACAAGGTTTTTACTTTTATCGTCCGCTCAGTTATGACCATGCGATGGAACTTTTGAGTCACTAAAACTTGTGGAGCAAGACACGATGACACTGAAGTATTTAGTCAGTGCCTGTCTGGCAGGCCAACCCGTTCGTTATGATGCCAAATCAAATACACAACAAGCAATTTGCCAACTGATGCAGACTCACCAAGTCATTACGGCCTGCCCAGAAATGATGGGCGGCCTGAGCTGTCCACGTTTTCCTGCAGAAATTCAAAATGGTCAAGCCAGTGATGTGCTCAATGGCACAGCCCAAGTCAAAGATGTCTTGGGCACAGATGTCAGTGCTGAATTTATCGCGGGTGCCCATCGCATGTTGGAATTGGCCCAATTGCATAAGGTTGATGTGGTGGTATTGAAGGATCGTAGTCCGTCTTGCGGTAGTCATTATATTTATGATGGCAGCTTTACGCGTACAAAAATTGAGGGCTATGGAGTAACCACAGCACTCCTTAAACAGCATGGATTTCAGGTTCTGTCAGAACAAGACTTTCTGGCCATGATACAAGATCAACTCTAGACCCAAAATTGAGCGTATCTGTGTCCTTTAGCGTACCCAACGCACAATATAATCTTCAATATCATCAGGGTTGACGTCTTCTTCACTGATGCAACGCCCTGCGGCAGACTTTCGTGCCTTCAAAATACTGTCACGACTTCCCGTCACTAGATGATGCCAACGCGGTAAATCTTTCCCTTCAGAAATTCTACGATAAGCACAGCTCGGCGGTAGCCAATGAAATTGGTGAATTTGTTCAGGTGTCAGCTGTATGCAGTCTGCAACGTGTGATTTGCGATTTGGATAATCGGAACAACTGGCGGTTTCACAATCTAAAAGTTTGCATGCCACTTTGGTGTAAGCCACCTCTTGCGTATCTTCATCTTCAAGCTTGATTAAACAACAAAGCCCGCAACCATCACAGAGGGACTCCCACTCCAAATGGGTGAGTTCAGTCAAAGCATGCTTTTTCCAAAAATGTGGGCGTAGAGTATCGGTCATCTTCTCGCTCGCAACGAAGGTGGCAGGCATATTAACTGAACCCGCACATAAATTCCTCATTTAAGTTACCGAATATTGAACATTAAATAAACAAAAGAATACATAGCATGCTTTCTGTGACTCCTATACTGATGAGACAGAATAAAAAATCACATGGAGATAAAACTATGTTCCGCTGGGCTATTATTTTCGCTGTAATTGCTTTGATTGCGAGTCTGCTAGGTTTTGGTGGTGTGGCAGGCTTATCCAAAGACTTTGCTGTTATTCTTTTGGTTATTGCAGTCATTCTCGCAATTGTTGGTTTCCTCTCTCGAGGAAAAGTTTAGGCGACTGATTGAATGTCGTTTTAAACTACAAATTACTCCCCTCAGACTCATGAATCAGAAACGTATGTTTTTATCATCTTGAGTCTCAATCAAAAAAATAAGAGCCTATAGGCTCTTATTTTTTTACATCAACGTCAAACGCATTACGCTGTAGGTTTTAGCTTTAAGGTTTTAAGTGACGAGGTCTAAAGCCGGTTGCAATTAAAGCAATCCCATAAGCAGCAATGCCAATCACACATAAGATGATCACTTCCGCGACACGCATCCACGCAGATACATCACCGTTGTACCATGTTAAGCCATACCACAGTGCAGCAATCATCACAGCATTGGCAATCGCAAACTGAATCACCAATTTTTTCCAATGTGCGCCAAAGCGAAAAATATTGCGCTTATGTAAATAAAAATACAGCATCCCTGCATTCACTAATGCGGAACCAGAGGATGCCAATGCCAAGGCCATATGCTCAGCATGCCAATCAATCAGTTTAAAGAATCCAATAAACACCACGTTAAGAATGGCATTGGCTGCGACCGCCATTAAACCTACACGTACAGGAGTTTTGGTATCTTGTTGCGCATAAAACCCTGGTGCAAACACTTTAATGAGCATGAATGAAATCACACCGGCACTCATACATTGCAATGCCAATGCGGTCATCTGTGTATCTTCAAAGCTAAATTGACCACGTTCAAATAAGGCCTGAATAATAGGTGTAGAGAGCATGAAAAGCGCAATACTTGCAGGCACACCCACCAAGATAATGACCTTAGCTGCCCAATCAATCATACGACGGAATTTTTCTTGATCTTGTTCAGCATGACGCGCAGACAACGAAGGTAAAATTACGGTACCTATCGCGACACCAATTAAGCCCAATGGCAATTCGGTCATCCGTTCGGCACTGTATAACCATGACACCGAACCATCTTGCATGAAAGACGCCCAAATGGTGTTCAACAGTAGGTTGATCTGCGTCACTGAGACACCAAACAGCGCTGGCAGCATCAACTTCATGATGCGATCAACACCTTCATGTTTGAAGTCAACTTTCGGTGGAATCAGTAATTTTTTACGCCATAGCTCTGGAATCTGAATCGCCAATTGTAAGAAGCCTGCAGCGACAACAGACCAACCTAAAGCCATAATTGGCTCGGCCATATAAGGGGTTAACCATAGCGCACCGGCAATCATCGCGACATTAAGTAACACTGGAGCGAACGCAGGTGTACTGAATGAGCCATAACTATTCAAAATACTGCTGGCAAATGCCGTTAAGGACATAAACAGTAAGTAAGGAATCGTTAGGCGGAACATATCGGTAGCTAACGCAAACTTGTCTGCATCACCATGGAAACCCGGTGCATAGATATAAATAATCGCGGGTGCCGCCACCATCGCGATGAACGTCAAACTAGTCATCACCAGACCTAAACAGCCAAAAACACGGCTAATCAGAATCTGGACTTCGGCATGGGTTCGACTGGTTTTATATTCAGTCAATACAGGAATAAAGGCTTGTGAAAATGCCCCTTCTGCGAATAAGCGCCTAAAAAAGTTAGGAATACGAAAGGCAACCACGAAGGTATCGAAGTCTTTACCTGCACCAAATACATTTAACAGGACAATATCCCGTACCAGTCCCAATACACGGGACAACATAGTCATTGCACTGACAATGACTGTCGAACGCCAAAGCGCCATCGGTATTTCTCACTTTTGAAAGTGCGCCTATTGTAATGAAACTCGTCAAGGAATTTCATTGGTTTATTAAACGCAGTATGTATTGTTTATTTGTTTTTAAAATGATGTAGCTGTTGACGAAAAGCGTTCCACTCAAAAAATGGACCCGGATCAGTTTTACGTCCCGGTGCAATATCTGAATGCCCTGCAATATGTTGTTGAATTTTAGGATAAGCCTGTTGTAAACACGCCACGACCTCGGTCAGCACAGCATATTGTGCAGCTTCAAAAGGTAAATCATCACTTCCTTCGAGTTCGATGCCTATCGAATAATCATTACATTCTTTTTGTGCTAAATAGGTTGAACGACCTGCATGCCAAGCCCGATCATTAAAATTGACAAACTGTAGGACTTCACCCGTACGCAGAATCAATAAATGTGTCGATACTTGCATCCCTTCTATGGTTTGAAAATAAGGATGTTTCGACCAATCCAACTGATTTTGGAAAAATTGTTCGATATAACCACCTCCAAACTGAGAAGGTGGCAAACTAATATTATGAATGACGACAAGCTGAATTTCGGTATCTTCAGGACGCTGGTTAAAATTCGGTGATGGAATTTGACGCGCACCTAGCAATTGCCCATCCTGCACCTGAAATGTTGTTGCTTGTGACATAAAAAAATCCTGTGTCTAAGCCGGCCTGCAATGCTGCAGATCAAAACGCCGAGCCCTACTTGAAAGGTTTAATGCTAAAACTTTCACATTGAAATCTCAATTCAAGTCTGTGAAAGGAGTTAAAAATCGCTCATTTTTCATGAACAATGCTAATATAACGCGCACATTTTCCTGGGTTAAAAAGATACGGAACTTCTTATGAGCATATCGCAATCTTTGCTTGAACAATCAATCCAAATCAATATTCAACACGCACTACAAGAAGATATTGGCGAAGGCGATATTACAGCCCTGTTAACTCCAGAAGATGAACAAGCGACCGCAACAATTATTAGTCGTGAAGATATGGTGCTAGCAGGGCAACCGTGGGTCAATGCGCTCATTCAAACTTTTGATGCAAGTGTACAAGTCACATGGTTAAAAAATGATGGGGAACGTGTCTCAGCAGGTGAGGCTTTCTTAAAATTAGCAGGTTCTGCACGTAGCCTATTAACCGTTGAACGCCCTGCACTGAATTTTGTGCAAACATTATCGGCTGTAGCCACTAAAACAGCTGAATATGTTCAACAACTGGAAGGTTTAAATACTCGCTTATTAGATACGCGTAAAACGCTGCCAGGCCTACGTATTGCACAAAAATATGCAGTTGCTGTCGGAGGTGGTCAAAACCATCGCTTAGGTTTATTTGATGCGTTTTTAATTAAAGAAAATCACATCATGGCAGCAGGTGGCATCCAACAAGCGATTGCCAAAGCACACCAGATTGCACCGGGCAAACCTGTGGAAGTTGAAGTCGAAACTTGGGATGAACTCAACCAAGCATTGGAAGCAGGTGCGGATATTGTGATGTTGGATAACTTTAGTCAGCAACAAATGATTGATGCCGTTAAACACGTCAATGGTCGCTGCAAACTTGAAGCGTCAGGCAATATCACTATTGCAAACTTACGTGAAGTGGCAACGACAGGGGTCGATTATATCTCGACGGGTGTTTTAACCAAAGATGTGAAAGCAATTGACCTATCTATGCGCTTTAATGCTTAAACGTTACCAAAATTAAATCCATTTAAAGAAGGGTGCTCATCAGCACCCTTTTTAATACGATTCCTTTTAATCATCATCCTTATCTTTTGAATCCTCTTCTCGGTCTTCATCCTGATCATCACGATCGTGATCAGCTTTAGCATCCCGATCATCATCATTTTGCTCATTGTCATGATCACGATCTGATGAAAAAACAGAGCGCTCTTTATCCTCATCCTTTGAATTAGAACCATCACAAGCGCTTATCGCTAAAAATCCCAATAATGAAAACCCGATCAATAACGCTTTCATTATTTTCTCCTTGTTATTGTGTTCTTCACACTGTGCTGAAACTTTGCTGCCAACAATAGCGCTTTTTAGTTTTAATTCGTCAGTTGATATTACTTATCCAACTTAAAAATAAAAAAAGCACCCAAAGGTGCTTTTATCAACTTAAGCTTTAGTCATATTACCAACCCAAAGCTTCTTGTTGTTTCTTAATTAACTCTTGAATGCCTTTTTCAGCCAATTCAAGCATTTCATTACACTGTGCACGCGTAAATGGTTTGTCTTCAGCTGTGCCTTGAAGTTCAATGAACTCACCTGCTTGTGTCATGACCACATTTAAGTCAGTTTGGCAGTTTGAATCTTCTTCATAGCAAAGATCAAGTAATGCTTCATCTTGATACATACCTACAGAAACAGCTGCAACTAAGCCTTTAAGCGGATCTTGTTTGATTTTTTTATTTTCAAGCAAGACATTCATCGCATCGACCAAAGCAACAGCTGCACCTGTGATTGATGCTGTGCGTGTACCGCCATCTGCTTGAATCACATCACAGTCGATGCTAATGGTATTTTCACCCAATTTTTTCAAATCGACCATCGCACGTAAGCTACGACCAATCAGACGTTGAATTTCTTGAGTACGACCGCTTTGTTTACCACGTGCCGCTTCACGGTCAGTACGTGTATGTGTTGAACGAGGTAACATGCCATATTCAGCAGTCACCCAACCCTGACCTTTGCCTTTAAGGAAACGCGGCACGGAGTTGTCGACACTTGCAGTACAAAGAACTTTTGTATGACCAAATTCAACCAATACAGAACCTTCCGCATAACGTGTGTAGTTACGGGTAATTTTTACTTCACGTAATTGATCTAATGCTCGTTGGTCGATACGCATAATGAGTCCTTAATCTGACAAAATTGATTGCGGTACATTATAACAGAAGGTACAGCCAGATTCGGGACGCATTCGTGTGCATTTACAAAATCCATTCATCCAAGTTTTGATAGGACCGTCGTACGTCATCAGGAAATTTGTTAGACTGAAGCCACGCAATATTCAGGACGAATTGCATGTCGATACGGGAAGAACGTAAGCAACAAAGTCGTAAAGCTATCCTTGATGCAGCGCTTGCATTGAGTACCACAGGCCGTTCTTTTAGCAGTCTGAGCTTACGCGAAATTTCCCGTCATGTTGGCTTGGTCCCCGCTGCATTTTATCGTCATTTTCAGGACATGGACGAACTCGGTTTGGAACTGGTCGACCAAATGGCCCTGCACCTTCGTAATGTACTCAATCAACTGAGTCAGCAATGCTTTCAAGCACCCGATGCACGTACACGACAGAGTCTGGATTATTTATTTCATGCCGTTGAGCAATTTCCTGAGGCATGGATGTTTCTCATTGCAGAGCGTTGGGGTGGTTCAGCTTCCTTAAGACAAGCCATTACACGTGAATTTAATTTTCTCAGTACTGATTTGGCCCATGCACTGGCTCAAGTTGAAGCGACTCAACACATTCAATCCGAACAAGACCTCAAAGTATTGGGACAAATTTTGTTTGAATTGGCCTTAAGTTGGGCAATGCAGTGGATTGACTTACATCGACATATTGACCTTCCACAACGTACGGATGCGCTACAACAATTTCGCCGCCAAGCTCAGACTCAAGTTCAGCTCTTATTTCGTGGCATCTTACATTGGGATCGATCTTTGGCTCAAATCGCTGATCCGCAAAATTTATCGACCTAAAACGCAAAATGTATGTCTTGTCCTGAAATAGATTGACAGTATTCCACTTCAAACCGAGTTAAGCAATTAGCTCGGTTTTAGTTTGCTCATACGTCTGATTCGGGGTGTTCATATTTAAACTTAAATGTGGTCTATAACAA
>NZ_VPEK01000138.1:0-1435 GCF_013417145.1 Acinetobacter sp. YH16044 | reverse complement strand
ACAGGATGTCGGGCTTTTTTATTTAAATCAAACTATGGGACAGTAGTATCTTAAGATGCTAACTTCAATTAATTCTTACTAAGTTGGGTTTATTTAAAAACATTGAATATGTTTTAAATAATAAAAAATCTTAGCTTATTGTCATACTTTAATATTGATTAGAAATATCCATGTTTTATGATTTTTTAGGCACTTAATAATGAAACTCGAATTAAATTTTCCAGATGATTTTCCTAGACAATTAATAGATATGCTTCATGGACTGCACCCACGACTCCCTAAAGGCTATCCAGCAGAATTTATTTCTTTGGATAAAGCTATAGGTAGGAGAGTTGCAGAAAATGTTATCGCTTTAAATGATTACCCGGCTAAAAATTTATCAAAATTTGCCGGCTGGGGAATAAATTCGCATATGACTCAAAATATCAAAGTAAATCACTTTTTAAAAATTAATAACATGTATTTTTGGGATGCAGAGCTTTATAGATCCAAAGATATATATCAAATTGATTACAAAGAAGATTCTATTATTAGGCTTCCTAAAAATATCGAACTACCTTCTGAAATAGATGCTGTTATTCAAGAAGATGATAGTAGGTTAGATCTTGAAGATCCCTTTTCCTATAAGGTTCTTTCACCAATAGAAAAATTTGAAGGTGTGATAAAACAAGGAAGCATTATTCAACAAGATGAGTGTTTGGTTCAAAAAGATGAAAAAATTAATGCTGAAAAAGTAATCGTGTTATCGAGAGCTGGTTTAAGAGAAATTGAGGTATATAAAAAACCTAAAATCATTATAGTTAGTATGTATAACTATGATAATGAAGAAAAAATTAGTGAAGAATGTATTTATGTTCAAAATATTTTGCAGCAATGGGGTTACGATGATGTTGGAGTCAAAATCTTAAAACCAATTAGATTAGAGCATGCTTTTAAAAGTGAAATTGAACAAAAAAATCCTATTATTAATCCCGCTTTAACATCTTCACAAGAGCAGTTTACTGATGAATTTCGAGTATTGGCAGCAGAGTACGATTTAATTTTAGTTTGCAGCGCTAGTTCTTCAAGTGGTGGTATTTTAACTTTACCTAAACTTGCTACTTTTGATCAATCGTCAACTAATAGTCCAATCAACATGCTCACGTTAAATGAGGAAAAATTTAAAGTTTTTAGAAGTGATCATCGTTCACATCCAATCAATAAAATGGAAAAAATATTAGATACCCAAGGTCATTATAGAGGTTTAAAAACTCACACTATTGAAGACAAAGCAACTATCGTGAACCTCCTAGGAGATGTTGATGATATTGCGATGACGATGAATGTCGGAGTGAGATATATTTTAAATAGAACTGACCCTAATTTTATAAAAAATAATTTTCACAGAGGATTCATTAAAAATTATGAAACTACCGATAAAATGCAATTATTATTT
>NZ_VPEK01000137.1:0-1469 GCF_013417145.1 Acinetobacter sp. YH16044 | reverse complement strand
TTTTAAAAGTTTTGATTATTTTTTGATCCAAAATTAAATTTATTTAAATCAGATGCTTACATATTTATGCAACAAAGCCACTTATACTTATTTAAATAACGCTAATAACTAAGCCCAAAAAACACCTAGACCCAGTGCTATACACGCTTAGTTTTTTATATTTCAAAAGAGTATTTTAGCAAATATCATAAAAGATCGGTCTATTCTCAAGCCGGTTTTCTATATCGCAGAGCATCATGGCTTTATCATAGATATATGAATATTAAGATAAATAAAAAGCCCTATAGTCTCTCCCGTTACTATAAGGCTTATAAAACGCTGTAATTTTTTTCTTAATTACCTACTTTTCGATGTAGGTTATGAATATATTTTACCTATTGGTAAAAATAAAGATATAAGACAAAAGATGAATACGTTAGGAATTCCGCGTAAAAACTACTAATTTCGTATAACCACCATTATGTTAAATGAAAAAATATATTGATTTAAATTTTGTCAGAATGAAGTATTTATTTTATTGATTAAAATAAAAAATAAAGATTAATACTATGATAAAAAATAAGAATATTTATTGTGACTATCGGAAAAGATTTATGAATAAAACTATGAGTGTGGCTGAGGAATTACTTTATTCAACAGTAAAAATTACTGCATACTTAAATGGAAAAGCTCATAGTACAGGGACTGGATTCTTCACAGCCTTCGATAATGATGGAGAAAATTGCTTTCTAGCTCTGGTGACAAACAAACATGTAATAGAAAAGAGTGATCAAATAAAAATCATTTGTCATGTAAAGAATAATGAAGGAGAACCTTCAGGAAATTTTGTCGAACTAAGCATTGGGATAAACGATAAACAGGTTATCTATCATCCTGATACGAAAATTGATTTATGTGCTATCTCTATTGCAGGTTTGATAAATCAAGCAATAGATCAAGGTATGCCAATATTCTATAAATTTTTAGATTTATCATTAATACCGAATACCGATGATTGGCAATATTTTGATGCTATTGAAGAAGTAACAATGATTGGCTGTCCTAATGGTATTTCTGATGAGGTAAACCATCTACCTATTATTCGTAAGGGAATAACGGCCTCTTCTCTTGCAAAACTATATAATGGAAAACAAGAGTTTATGGTTGATATGGCTTGTTTCCCAGGATCCTCTGGATCACCAATTTTTTTATATGATAAAAAGGGGTATTTAGACAGAAAAACTAATACTTATTATATGGATAAAAGTCGAATTCATTTAGTTGGTATATTATATGCGGGGCCGCTAATAAATAATAATGGACAAGTAATTCTGGCTCAACCTCCTCAAGTAACAGTTGCAGCAATGATGCATTTAGGTAATGCAATAAGATCAACAGAACTTCACGTACTGAATGATGAAGTTCGTAAATTTAAATCCACATTAATTTCTGCTCAAGTTTAGAATTCCTAAAATTAACATAATACACGT
>NZ_VPEK01000136.1:0-1482 GCF_013417145.1 Acinetobacter sp. YH16044 | reverse complement strand
TGTTATTCACCAATTAAAATGTCTATGCGATAAACCATTTAAAATGTCCTGTTTTTAACCACAAGAGTCAAGCACAGGATTTAAGTTTCTTTGTTCAACAACAGCTTTCTGAGCTTTACGACTTGGCATACTTTTCTTGGCCCGGGAACGTTTATTCTGTTTTTCTAGTTCTTCATGCTGCTGTTGAATATGCGCCAGGACTGAACCTAACCGTTTATTCTCAACAATCTCATTTTGCTGTAGCCCAGCCAATTTATTGAAGATGCTGTAGTTGAGCTTTCGTCCTTCATGCATGAGGGCCACAGTGCCATCCGGATACTCCAGAAATGCAATGTATTGCCCAGCAAGCTTATGATTCAGCTCTGTCGGTTCAAGCAGATAAATACATTTGTCATAGGTAATCGTCAGGTTCTTGGTGACCTTACGCGGTTCCTGCCAGGTAAAAATATCATCCAGTTCAAGATCAGATTCGGTTAATGGACGATGCAGGTTCTTTGAGTTTCGCGCACATTTGGCGAACTTCTGATTGAACTGCTCAATAAAGCAGGGCAACCAGGCATTTGCTTCTGCAATCGAACAGATGCCTTCCAGGCGCATCTCCTTGATCAAACGGTCCTGAAGGGTTCTATTCGCTCGCTCTACGCGACCCTTCGCCTGTGGGGAGTTGGCGAAGATAATATCAATGTTTAACTCATTCAGAATCCGCCCAAATTGCGTGATCTTGCTGTCTTGGCTGGATTTCTGATTCACTCTGAATACCGAGTGTTTATCGCTGTAAAAGGCCAAGGGCTTGCCGTATTGCTCAATGTAGGCTCGGGTTGAAAGCATATAGTCAAAGGTCGTTTCAGCCTCACAAAAGCGCAGATGCAACAGCTTGCCGGTAGCATCATCGATATAAACCAGCAAACAGCATTTGGTGGCTCTTCCTTCAAACCAGTCATGATATGAGCCATCAATCTGGATCAGCTCACCGAAGCAATCACGGTTATAGCGTGGCTGGTATGGGCGTTTTAGACGTTTGGATCGCGGAATCCAAAGGTCATTTGCAGTCATCCAGCGCCGAACCGTTTCTACCGGGATATTCAGGTCAAACATGCTGCTGAGCTTCTCATGCGCCAAGGTAGGTCCAAAGCCCAGCAGATGTTCAGAAATAATGGAAAGACATTGCGATTTTAATAAATCGTCATGGCGATGATGGCCCGGTTGACCACGACTGGCATGCGTCATGCCTGAAACACCATCTTGATTGAGCTTCTGCAATAACCGGGTAATTTGACGGGTGGAAAGATTCAGGATTTCAGCAGCACGGACTTGGGTAATACGATGATCTCGAACGTCTTGCAGAACTGCAAGACGTTGAATTTCTTTGTCAGACATAGTGATCAGCATCTATATTTTATATCCAGTCCATGGTGATAAAAATCATCATAAACCAGACATTTTTATTGGTGAGAATATAGACACTTTAAATGGGTTCTAACA
>NZ_VPEK01000135.1:0-1510 GCF_013417145.1 Acinetobacter sp. YH16044 | reverse complement strand
AATGTAAAAAAAATAGCTTTTTTTTTAGTGTTTTTGAGTGTATTTAGTCTTAATGGTTGTACAAAGACTGTACCTCAGAAAGAAAAAAATCTTGTTCAATCAGAGTCTTTATATAAACAAGGTCAAAAATATTTTTTAGGTGATGGTGTAAAGCAAAACTTTCAAAAAGCTTTAGAATATTTTGAAAAAGCTGCAAATGAAGGTTCTGTAGTTGCTCAAAATGATTTAGCAGGTATGTACTTCAAAGGAATAGGTACACAAAAAAATGAAGCTAAAGCTTATTATTGGTTTAATGAAGCATCTAAATTAAATTCTTCTGAAGCTCAGTATAATTTAGGTGTAATGTATGACAATGGATATTATGTAGATAAAGATCGAACAAAAGCTTTAGATTATTATAACTTATCTGCAAAACAAGGATATGCTCGGGCTCAATTCAGCCTCGCTAATGCATATCTTGATGGAAATGGTATTGAAAAAGATATCAATAAAGCCATTAGTTTGTATACCGATGCGGCTAAACAGAATTTACCAGATGCTCAATACAATTTAGCCAACATATATGAAGAAGGAGCTATAGTTCCAAAAGATGAAAAAAAAGCGCTCGATCTTTATATACAAGCAGCAAACCAGAATTTTCCTATAGCTCAAAATAATTTGGGTTATATGTATGCGAATACCTATAATGATCTAGAAAAAGCAAAATATTGGTTTCAACGGGCATTTGAGAATGGTTATAAAGATGCTGGGGATGCACTAAAAAAAATAGAATCAATATCTAATTCTAAGTAGTGTAATTAGGCAAGTTAATATCAATATGATAACTAATATTAGTATGACTCCTTGCGCTTCAAACAAGATCAAAGCAATTAAAGATTTTCTAAATGTGAATTGATTTTCTTTGATTACAAACTTACTTTCATTACCTATGCTAGATATATAAACGGATAAAACTTTATCCGTATTATACTGGTGCCAGGCATTTTCTAATTTAACTTTTAGATCGTCACATGACTCTAATAACGTTATTCTATATATGCTTAAGACATTTTGAGCATTACGATAATAAATTTTGTTATGATATTTATACATGTATTCAACATTCATCTTAGCAGTTCTGTCTATACCTTTTCGCCAAGGTGAACTTGAGCAAGATATTTGTGTTTTTAAAATTTGAAATTTTTCAATTTTTTGCCATGTATTCAAATCTATACTTTTATTATCATATTTATTTGATTTTATTAAAGTAACTAAAATAATTATGAAGCCTATTAAAAGTAAAAAAAGTGAAAATTTTTTCATATAATTATTTTAGCTCTAATTAATGACTATATGTTAATTTCTTAATATCTAAAATTAACATAATACACCTTATACGAAATGCTGTTTTTTATTCGATATAAATCATAAACTTATACTAAGACGTTCCAGGGTTCAGCGCACTGGAACGGCTTTTTTGTGACTATTCACGTTCCACGCCTATTCTTTGATCAATGTTTCACGGTTTTAA
>NZ_VPEK01000134.1:0-1538 GCF_013417145.1 Acinetobacter sp. YH16044 | reverse complement strand
TGAAAAAACATCCTATACCTCAATTTTATTGGATTTCTCCCTCTGTTTTTCGTGTTTTGTAATGAAAGCTTCCATTAATACAGTCACATAACAAGATTCAGCTTCTTGATACGGTGTATTGTTGGCAATCATATTTTTAATCTTTTTAATATATGAAAGCTTTAATGTCCTGGCTCCATGATCAAACCAGGGATGATTATACTTATCGTTGAATAAGCGTTTTTCCAGATGATACAAATTCCCAATCTGCTGACGTACCCCACGGTAGCCTAAATAGCCCTCCAAGGCCCGGAAATGGCGTTCAAAATAGGCTTTCTTCTCATCCAGACTGGCATTTTTTTCAATCAGGCTCTGAAACCGCAAAACGACCCTTTTCCCTTGTTCTAGTTGTTCCTTATAGGCTTTATCAGTCAGACGCCAGGTCCAGTCTGTAGCGTGTTTTTCGTTGGTCCAATTCTTGGCTTGAAGCTCTTTAATACTTTTTTTCGGCTTGGTCAGACGTACCAATTCATATTTACCAGAGCGGATTGGATCAACATCGCCGATATAGTTAAAAGATTCTGCACTTGGACAAATCTCAAAGATTCTACGGTTAATCTTCACTAAATCTTGTTTGTCTTTTTTATTCAAAACCTTTTGAGTTTTTTCATCAAATAAGAAAGCATCACTGGTTCGACAAAACAGGTAAGCCTCTACTTGCACTAAAAAACCAGGTTCATTTTTAGCAATTTTTTCCCAACACTCATTTTCACTCAGCCCTGGTAAATAACTATAACTGAAATTAACTAGCAAGCTAAAAACCGGCTCACTGTTCAATCTTCTCCGATAGGTTTGCTGAGCTGTTTCCAGTAAATGATAACGCTCAATCCATTTTGAAATCATACGGCTTGCTTCATCAGTATTCATATTCAATATGAATTTCTTAGCAACAAGATCATATTCGTTCGTCATCATTCCCATGACATGTTTTGTAAAATCTTTAGGAACATAGCTGTAATAAATCATTTTTTTATTACTCTTAAAGTGATTTTAATAAAGTGATTCTATAAGAGATTTATAAAAGATATTTATTAAAAATTCTATAAGAAATTCTTAAAGTCTCAAAAATGCAATTTTTGAGACTTTAAGCATGATTGCGAATCACCTTCGGAGATTCTATAAATAACAGTTCCCCAAAATGGGCTTGACGACCGCAACTTGATCAAATATAAAACTTTTAGGGTCTTTGATTTTTTGCGTGGACTGCCAATCCATGAGCCAATTCTTTTCTGTTTGGTTCCTGGGTTGCCTACCCATGAATCAGACACACTCCCCCTTCTTGAGGATTGCCAGTCTTTGAGAAGCTTTAGTGGTGAAGCTGCGTGCATGAGGAAACTCTAGCTGGCGCGGCTACACTAGGGGCTGGCGGGTGTGACTCCCGCTTTCTACCTGTTCACTCATTTTGATGAATGAACACCCTCCACTCCCAAGGTGGAGGTCAGTTGGGCGACAAGGACACGGGATCACGGTGACGTGGCGGTGGGAGGAACTTCCCTCCT
>NZ_VPEK01000133.1:0-1541 GCF_013417145.1 Acinetobacter sp. YH16044 | reverse complement strand
TAGACAGCAAGCCTTCCAAATGTCGCTAAATGGCTTCAATAAGACGCAAATAGCCGAAGTTTTAGGGGTAAGCAGGCAGACAGTTATTAATTGGCTTAAGAACCCTCAAAAATATATTTTAGGGGTGTAAAAGTGCCCATATCAGATAATACTCGCCTGTGGCGAGTTTTATCTTTTTTAGACCTGTCATTTGAGTCAATCTGGTATATGTTCCACGCTCTTAAAATTAAGCATAGGCTATTTCAAAAACCCAAAAAAAAAGCCAAGTAGTTCCAAGGGATAAAATATGACTTTAATTTATAAAAATTACATAAATTGACTTTCTAAGTCCAAAAGAGGGTAGGAGAGCAGTTTAAGGTCATAAGCTCAGGACCCGTCGTTTACGACGATTGCTCAGTTATTTAAGTGTGATGAGGGACACACAGATTTTAATTAATTCAGCAGAATCTACTGCATAAAAACCAGTTTTGAAGGTCGAGTTTTGAAGACCTGATTTAAATCCTTGTTTACTCAAGTTTGTTTCGAAATAGCTGCTTGATGCCACTCAAGCTATTCTTTCTGATTCAGTTTTTTTCGGTTAAAATATTGGGGCTTAGACCGCCAAGTCCATGAGATCGCCAAATCTCACACCAATATTTCAACCTTCCATTTCCTAACACGCCACCAAACTTAACGGCGCGGCTTTTCGTTACTCAACTCAATCCTAACCTTTCGCTCAAACCAAGTTGCTACCTTTACCATTACAGTAAAGCCCTACTATGCCACTCTCCCTCACTTCTCGCTCCGATTATACCCACAACTTTTTCTCAGACCTTTTCAAACTCGAAAAGACATCCAATAGAGTCTTGATCTTCAACGCTAAAAGTGATTCCCAAGTTAGTCCCTAAAGCAGTTGTTCCCATTACTGGAAACTATGAGTTTCCCGTGTCACCTCGAATATGCACACCTACATTCCTATATCCCCTGATCGCAGTTCCAAGTCTTATCAGGTTTATACAATGTACACACTCTCAACAGCACACACGTTTCTCACTTACCCAAATCCACATAAAGGTTTCTTTTCACCCCCTGCGGACGTTACAGGCTTAAGCTATCCATTGATCTCAGCAGCAGTTCACGTCTCCCGACAGAAACCACCTACAACCGAGTACCGACTGCGCCACCATTACGCTTGCAGCCCTAGTGCATCACTACACTCTCAAAAGCCCACCTGTGAGTACAACTTCCGCCCTTGTCCTTATTGTTTTTGTTGAACTTGAAGCGGCTAGTTGTCGGCTATTAACGAGTTTATCAATCCTTGAAAACTCTGACCGTCTGCTTTTACCTCCTAAAAGGTACTTTTAAAAAAGAAGGACAGGAATTTTTCAGTTATATGGCTTTATCAACCATACAACCTAGACAGAAATTAAATCTCTGCCACGTGTCACCACGCTTCCGTCTCCTTGTCGCCCAACTACTTCACCCCTAACAGGAAAGTAGGAACAGGTAGAATCAGGGGTTTCACCCTTCAGCCCCTATCGTAGCCGCGCCAGCTAGGGTTT
>NZ_VPEK01000132.1:0-1553 GCF_013417145.1 Acinetobacter sp. YH16044 | reverse complement strand
TTTTGGAGGTCCTGGTTTTTAAATCTATGAGTCTTCTCCGTATGAACAGAGCGAGTGTCTACGAGCGAACAGACACAATCAAAATTCTCGTTATGCTTTTTCCCTGATTACAAGCTCCCCCTTGATTCTAAAACTTAGATACAGAGCATCCCGAAGGGTGCGAACAAACTTAATTTGATTCTAGATCGAGCGAAGCGAGCATAAAAAACTTATGAGCGAAGCGAATTCCGAGTTGCTTTTGCTTTTTATGGAATTCCAGCAGGTATTTGCTAAAAATTGCCCCAATGAATCGAGCGAGAGCGAGATTCAATAGAGTTTGAGCGTAGCGAAAACCAAGGGCAATTTTTAAAGGTGTATATATTTTTTAATATTTTTAACTTTTAAATACTTTTAGAACGTCTGTAATGCTCATATAGAAAGGATTATAGATATTTAATTCATACATTTACCTAGGAAACTCCATACATTTACCTAGGAAACTCCATACATTTACCTAGGAAACTTCATACATTTACCTAGATCTTCATACATTTACCTAGATATAAATAATCTCTATATTTTTAGCTAATTTTAGTTCTTTCACTATTTGTTTTGATTGATTCTTATACTTATAATTTATAAATCAGACTATTTTTTATACTCCAAATTTATAGATGGATAATTTTTTATACTTTGATAAAGATCAAAAAATTAAAAAAACACTGTACAAAAGAATAATCATACATTTTTCTAGGTTTGACTTTACTATTGTTAGCTCATATATTCATACATTATCAAATATGTATGAATTAAAAAAATATGGATTCTCAATTAGATACTATAGTAGTTGATGATCATGAATACCCTATTCAAAAGCCTGTAGCTCAATATCCAGCAGAATATACAGTCATGCAGAATAGGATGATCGAAGCGTGGAATAGCATGTCCGTAGATGAAAAAAGGATCTTTATTTTAGCTAGCCCTATAGTTCGTCTTAATCCAATGAGTGAATCTAGTAAATTTACTATTACTGCTAAAGACTTTGCTGAAGCATGTGATATCGAACTAGGCAGTGCCTACTCTCAATTAAAAAGAGCTGCTGATGATCTTCGTGGAAGATACTTTTCTTACATAAATACAAAAGGTAATCGCGTGTCGGTTCACTGGGTAATTCGTATTGAATATGCAGATGGAAAAATAAGCTTTTACTTCACAAATGAAGTCCTGTTTATGTTGTCTATATTTAATAACAATCATCCATACACAAAGTTTACAATTAAAGAAGTTTTACAGCTAAGAGGATCCCACTCCATCCAGCTTTATCAATTATTAAAACAATACGAAAATATAGGACACAGAGATTTCAAAGAAGAAGAGTTCAGAAATATATTCGAGTTACAAAATAAGTATTCCTTGCTTTGGAATTTAAAAAAAAGAGTTATCGTACCAGCGGTATCAGAAATTAATAAATCTACTGAACTACAAGTATCTTTCTCCAACCTTAAAGATGGCAAAAAAATTACAGGTTTTAGATTCGTAATTGGAAAAAAGGAAACTCGGAAGCCTTCTATAGA
>NZ_VPEK01000131.1:0-1555 GCF_013417145.1 Acinetobacter sp. YH16044 | reverse complement strand
AGAACAGCCAGCAGCTCCAATACCAACAACAGCACAAGGAAAAGACCTTAGAACAGGGTTTTAACCGTGTTGAACAAGGGTTTGAGCAATGGAAGAAAGATCAAGAAGCTAAACGCCTAGAACTGGAACATAAAAAGCGGTTAAAGCTACAGCAAGAACAAGCTATGAAGCTGAAACAACGCAAAAGCATGAATAGAAATGGGCCTTCCCTATGAGCAATCAAAACGATTTAGACGACCAGTTATATATTTTATTAGCTTCGATGAAGGAATACAGGGAAGCCATAGCAGACGATAAGAAGCGATTAGAGACATTTTACACCCAAGTAGCTAGTGGGGTACTAGATAAGGCTGAAAAGTCACTACAGGAGACAAATAAACAAGCTATAGGGGCATTAAAGAGCCGTATTCAGGAACTAGACAAGGCTACTGATAAACTAAACTATAGATTTATTGCCTTGTTATGTGCAATTTTCCTCAGTCTGGTACTGGTTTTTCTTTCTTTCATATTTTTATTCATTCCAAGTTTTGATGAGATCAAAGAACGTCGTGCAGAAGCAGCTTGGCTAGAACAAAGATATAACCTAGATATTAAAAACTGTAATGGTAAATCCTGTGTCCGGATCATGAAAAATGACTGTCACGGACCAAACAAAGATTATTGCGTGATTGACCCTAAATAATGCTTTTTAAAGCGGAGCTGCAATCCAATAACCGTGGTTAGCGCAAACATCAGGAATAGGGTCAGTAATAGATCGAGGTTTCGTTGGGTACTGGCCTCCACCAAGTCTAATTTCATCACCTACAAAAACTTTATGATTATTAAATTTGTTGGTAATACTGATCCTACCGTCACTTGTATATTCTAACTCGCTGCTACTAGCCCAGATAATAAAAGGGCTGGTATCACTGTTTAGACGAATACAACCATGTGGATCTAAATGTAATTTGCCACCTGCAAGTGAAACCATATAAGTCTTCACTTCGGGACTTTGCTTGATAAAAAATACTGGTTTTACAGGTTCTATAATATTAGAAACTAAAGCAGGCTTTGCCATGCAGCCAGTAAGCACAGAAATAATGAAAAAACTTTGGGCTAAATTATATATTTTCATAGTCAACCAAGTTATGAGATGGGACAGTACTTTGCTTGGTTTCTTTCGTTATTCAATTTATACCGGTGCACGCAAAGTGGCTCGACTTTGAAACATGGCTAAAGCCCTATTTCAAAGCATCGAGCAAAATTTTAATTAAACACGTTTCAATGCCATGATATGACGAACCATCTCGTTAATATGCTGTTTTGTTTCATCATCTTGAGAACTTAGCCAAGTTACAACATCCGCATCAAAAGCTTTTGCTTGAGCAATCGCATGGCGTTCTTGTAATTTTTTCACGAAGTTTGGTTTTACTACTGGCGCATTGGTAGGGTCAAAATTTTTATAGCGTTCTAATTCATTTTGCATGGTTATACCTCCGCTTTTGATTGTGTGATGGCTCAAAAGCAGTAATGATTCTTGCAACATCACCACGTTCGACCCAAACCACTGTTAGTA
>NZ_VPEK01000130.1:0-1577 GCF_013417145.1 Acinetobacter sp. YH16044 | reverse complement strand
TAGAAGCCTTAAATTTATATGCATGGAATGCTGATGTTTCAGGTGCCTTGCTTATCCCTTTGCATATTTGCGAAGTCGCTATTAGAAATGCCGTCTCAACAGCAATTGAAAATGTTTATGGTGATAAATGGCCGTGGTCTTCAGGTTTTGAACGAAGCTTACCGAATCCCACTCGAGGCTTTAGCCCCAAAAAAGACTTAATCAATGCGCGTCTCAATCAGAGAACAACAGGAAAAGTTATTCCTGAACTTAAATTTGCATTTTGGCAAAGCATTTTCACCAGTAGACATGATCAGCGTTTCTGGAATCCATATCTAACCGATTTATTTCCCAATATGAATACATCGGTAAGTATTCAAGATAGAAGAAAGCTAATTTATGATGAGTTAGAGCAAATTAGACGCTTACGCAATCGTATTGCGCATCACGAACCAATTTTTACACGCAATTTATCTGATGATTATCAAAAAATATTATCTTTAGTTAGCTATCGCTGTACCACAACTGCCACATGGCTTGATGAACATCAAAGAGCTACAGAAATTATTGCGAAAAAGCCTTAATTATGCAGTTTATATATGAAAACAGTACGAGACGACCTGTAATAAAGCCCTGTTTAGAATGTAAAAAAGACGTAAATACCAAAGTTCATACTTGCCGTTCTTTTAAAGGCTATTTAATGCATATTCGATGTGCGGACAACCTTTTCAGTACATTGTTCTTAATTTCGCCTTTGGCGAACGAACGGACATTGAAAAAACGATTTAAAGAAAGACTAAAGATTCATAAATGCTTAATTTGCAATGAACCTGCTTCTGGCGCAAATGGATTTAAACATTCCATTGTCTATGAGGGACATCATATAGAGCTAAAAATTCATAGGACATGCTTTTTTAATAGATATGGTTTGGATTACAACCAAGAGACTAAAAGAGCTATATCAACTTAAAACTTCATTTTATGACTATTTTTGATGCTTGAAGAATGCTTGATCTCACTGTTTGGTGCATTTAGATTCTGTAATGGTTGGCTCTGCTTCTGCTGTTGCAATTGTTGATTGAACTTACTCACCATTTCAGCTTTATGACGACTATCAAAGCGTGCTGAAGTATCTTTTTTATATTCAGTTAAATACTTGTCTGAATAGCGAATATTTAGCTTATCAAAGGGTACTTCATATTCTTCAGCTTTAATTCGTACTTTCATCATTGCCTGATCTTTGACTTTATAGGCATCAATGACCTGAAGCGGTGTATCTTTCTCAAAATGTTCTTTCTTAAAAAAGCCGGTCTTTAAAGTGAGTTCTTGATCTAACTGGAGCTGTTCACCTTTGGCAATGTTCATTTGACCGTTAAACCTTACGATCTCATCCCCCAGTAAAGCTTTTGATCTTAGGCTATTTCGCACTTCTTCAATGATTTCCTTTTCGCTGAAATGCTTGTCTGGCGTAGTAATTGCCTTAAATGTGCTATTCAAGTTATACAATTCCCGCTGATCATCAAGGCTATTTCGATGATCACGAATATAGTTCTTTATAAGTTCATCTTTTGCCTGTACGACTGAATAATCCGTTGTAA
>NZ_VPEK01000129.1:0-1643 GCF_013417145.1 Acinetobacter sp. YH16044 | reverse complement strand
GGCTCTGCCTCCGAATCACGCTGCGGTATCGAAAGATTACAGTGCGTACCTGATAAGAGCACCAATCAACGGACTAGGGATTTCTTGGATTGCACCGTCGAAAGAAGCCCAACCTAACCAGACTTAGCCAGATTAACGAGCTAAGAGACCATGACCCAATAACTGATCATGGAGAAAAGCAAAGACAAGATGAAGATGTCGCTTCGCTCCGTTTTGATTAGTACCACATTGGGGCATTAGGCGTTTTTTACCTAGATTTTATCGGTGAACAATAACACCTAAACTCTCAACAAGCTGAAGCGCCTGCTCTCCATCCAACTTCACTCCATCTAAATTAATTCGCCTTGCATCAAGCTCGCCAAGCGCCCCACCCGTTAAATCACAACCAGTAAAATCAGCCAAAGACCAATCAAACGATGAAAACTCCCCACAAGAAAGATCGGAGCCACGAAACACGGCGCCAGTTATCACAGTGCCATTCCAGCGATTTTCCCACAGTTCGCACTTTTCTAATATGACTCTAGAAAAATTAGCGTAACTAAGATTTGTCTTGGTTATATAAGCACTACAAAACCATGACCTTGTAGTTATCATATTCATAAAATTAGCCCCTCGAAAATCAGCTCCTTGAGCTAAACACTCACTAATTTCAAGACCTAAGGCGCTAATGTTTTTAAAATTACTCATTGATAAATCGCAGCTTTTAAAGCTAGCGTTTTTTAGTTTGGCTCTATTAAAATCACACCCTTCCAAGCTATTCCTGTCGTAAAAACTACAATCAACAAATTCAGTATCAGTTAAATCAACCCCTGAAAAATCACAATTTGAAAAGGCAATATTTTTAACTCTATTCCCCGTAAATTGATCTCGTGAAAACTTTTCATTGATAAAGTGCTTTTCCATACATGCTACACCTGGTTATTTATACAGTGCAATCATTGTACATTAATTTGAACAACCTTAAACTCTAGCTAAAATTGATTCATACAATCCCTTTTATGTTAAACGGGCGAGTTAGTTTACTAAAACCGCCCATTCATCCGCATTAAAGCCCCTCAAAACGATTTTAAGACACGATCACCCTATCAAACACCCAAATCTACCCTGAAAGTTTAGAACGGTTTCTGTGCCGTTTGGCTTCGTTTTTAACATTATTTTATTAGCCACAAAAATTACCCCTTAACCTTCAAAATAATTATCTTCCCGTTTGACTCATAAACGGTGAACGGGCAGATAAAATTTTTATCTGTCTGTGAATCGTTGGACAAGCGCAGCGCGTCAGAAAAAGACTCGTAGAGGCTTCGGGGTATCAGGGGAAAGCCCCCTGAGTACGCGACGGTAATAAACGGTAAAAATGTCCCCATTTTGTCCCCGTTTGTGTATCGTCGCCCTCGTGCCTGTAATTTTGTATTTGGAGATATTTTTAACAAACCAATTAAAAACGCATAGGTAACACACCTTAGAGCCTTGTACGTCAACGTTTTTAGACAACGAGAAAAAAGGGGAATTAATGGCAGAGAGCAAAAAAACAACAACGGTGAGCTTTAGAATTGAAGATGATCTCAAAGATAAACTTCAAATCATTGCTGAACGAGAAAATAAAACTATCACCAACAAAGCACGTGAAATCCTCGCTGAATCAC